>CBILOJ010000049.1:0-10900 GCA_966238525.1 uncultured Methylophilaceae bacterium
ATGTTAGAATCATGCCTTTGCCGTTGATTCCATTTCCATGACCGTACGCACCCGTTTCGCTCCCAGCCCCACCGGTTTTCTGCACATCGGCGGCGCCCGTACCGCATTATTTTCCTGGGCTTATGCCCGCAAGCACGGTGGAAGTTTCATTTTGCGTATTGAAGATACCGACGTTGCGCGTTCTACTCCGGAAGCGGTGCAGGCGATATTGGATGGCATGCGCTGGCTCGGTCTCGACTGGGACGAAGGCCCGTTCTACCAGATGCAGCGCATGGAGCGTTATAAGCAAGTAATCCATAAGCTGCTCGAAGAGGATAAGGCCTACTATTGTTATGCCAGCCGTGAAGAGCTCGATGCCATGCGTGAGGCGCAGATGCAGCAAGGCATCAAGCCGCGCTACGACGGGCGTTGGCGTCCGGAGGCCGGCAAGATGCTGCCACCGGTACCTGAAGGTGTGCAGCCGGTGGTGCGTTTCCGTAATCCGCAAACAGGCAATGTGGCGTGGGATGATCTCGTCAAGGGTCGCATCAGCATTGCCAATGAGGAACTGGACGACCTCATCATCGCCCGCGCCGACGGCACGCCGACCTACAATTTCTGCGTGGTGGTGGACGACTGGGAGATGAACATCACGCACGTGATCCGCGGCGACGATCACGTCAACAACACACCGCGCCAGATCAACCTGTTGCAGGCGCTGGACGCGCAGATTCCGCAGTATGCACACCTGTCCATGATCCTGGGCGACGACGGTCAGAAACTGTCCAAACGTCATGGCGCGGTCAGTGTCATGCAGTACCACGAGGACGGTTATCTGCCAGAAGCCGTGCTCAATTATCTGGCGCGACTGGGCTGGTCGCATGGCGACGACGAAATTTTCAGCATGGCGCAGTTCTGTCAGTGGTTCGATCTCGACCACATCACGCCTTCAGCTGCCCAGTTCAATACTGAAAAGCTTAATTGGCTCAACGCCCATTATCTGCGGGAAGCCGATCTCGCACCATTGACGCAAGAGACGCAGCGCCGGCTGGCTGAGCACGGCATCGCCGTCGATGGCGGTCCCGACCTGTCACAGGCAGTTGCGCTTTATCGCGAACGTGCAACTACCCTCAATGACTTGGCGCAGAGTGTGATCTATTTTTATGCGCGCCCGGAGCCGGAACCTGCTGCGCTGGACAAGCATGTGACACCCGAAATCGTACCGGTACTGCGTACACTGACTGCGCGGCTGGAAATGGTGGAATGGACGGTGGCCGCCATCCATACCGAAATCGAACAGGCTGTGGTTGGCAACCAGCTTAAATTTCCCAAAGTGGCGATGCCATTACGCGTCATGCTCACCGGCGGCACCCAGTCGCCAAGCATTGATGCGGTGATGGCAATCCTTGGTCGGCAGGAAACGCTGGCGCGCATATATAGCCAGATTGGCTGACCGCACGCGATTTATTTTCCCTAGCTCTTGTTTGGTTGAAAAGCGTCCCCATACCCACATAAGTAAGCGGTGTAACCGCTAGCTGCGGAAGAATTTTTCACGTAGAGTGCGCTGAACAACCGAATACTCCAAATATTTAAAATAAAAGGAAAAGGAGCAGGAAATGAATGCTAAAGGGCAGATGCTACAAGACCCGTTTTTGAATACTCTGCGGAAGGAGCATGTGGCGGTATCGATCTATCTGGTCAATGGTATCAAGCTGCAGGGCCAGGTCGATTCTTTCGACCAATACGTCATCCTGCTTAAGAACACAGTTACTCAAATGGTCTACAAGCACGCGATTTCGACTATTGTCCCGGCGCGTGCGGTAACCATCCCTCCCCATCACGCCAACGAGGAATGATCTGAGCGTTTGCCTATGAGCTTGATTACTCATGCTTGACCGGCCAGGCGCGGGGACTACTGCCGTCCTGGCAAGTCTTGATTTTGGTGAGCCGGATTATGAGGAAAGTTTGCAGGAGCTGCAGCAGCTGGCTGTCAGTGCAGGTCTGCAGATACAGGCGACCGTGCAGGGGCGGCGTGCCAAACCCGATGCCAAGCATTTCTTTGGCAGCGGCAAGGCAGAAGAGCTGTCCGCAACCATGCAGGCAACCGAGGCCGCGGTCGCCGTCTTCAACCACGATCTGAGCCCATCACAGCAACGTAACCTGGAACGATTGCTCGAGCGTCGCGTAATTGACCGTACCGGCCTGATTCTCGATATTTTCGCCCAACGTGCACAAAGCCATGAGGGCAAGCTGCAGGTGGAGCTGGCGCAGCTTGAGCATTTGTCGACGCGGCTGGTGCGTGGCTGGACTCACCTTGAGCGGCAAAAAGGCGGCATTGGCGTGCGCGGCGGCCCGGGTGAAACGCAGCTCGAGCTGGACAGGCGCATGCTGCGCATCCGGGTCAAGCAGCTGCGCCAGAAGCTCGACAAGCTCAAGCAGCAGCGTGGCATGCAGCGGCGCTCACGCAAGCGTTCTCATGTCATGTCGGTTTCCCTTGTGGGCTACACCAACGCTGGTAAATCCACCTTGTTCAATCAATTGACACAATCCGGTGCCTATGCCGCCGACCAGCTTTTCGCTACGCTGGATACTACGTCACGCAAGCTGTTTATTCCCGAAACAGGCCCCGTTGTGCTTTCCGATACCGTCGGTTTTATCAAGCATCTGCCGCATGCATTGATCGAAGCTTTCGGTGCCACGCTGGAGGAAGCTGCCCAGGCCGATTTGCTGTTGCATGTAGTCGATAGCGCCAGCAGCATTCGCGATGAGCAAATCATGCAGGTCGATCAGGTGTTGGCGGAAATCGGCGCACAGAATGTGCGGCAGATTCTGGTGCTCAATCAGATCGATCGTTCGGGCCTGGAGCCAGGGCTGGAGCGTGATGAATATGGTAGAATCTGCAAGGTCAGGATTTCTGCCAAAACCGGCGAGGGGCTTCCTCTGGTGCGGCAGGCGCTGATAGAACATAAACAGCACGCGGACGAAAAATGGATGGAATCGCCTCCATCCGGCATTACTGCTTGATCTTTTCGCTGCTTAAGTAATTTTCTGGAGTAATTCATGGCTAACGATCCCGGCTGGGGCAATCGCAACAACAACGGGGGTCCGCCCGATTTGGACGAGGTGCTGCGTCAGTTCAGCCGTAAGTTGAACAGCTTGTTCGGCGGGGCGGGCAAAGGCGACAAGCAACTCCCCGATGGCAACAACAAAGCACTGACCCTGTTACCTATCATTGGACTCATCGTCGTGATCTGGTTTGCCACTGGCTTCTACATTGTCGATCAGGGTTCGCGCGGTGTGGTGCAGCGTTTTGGCGCGTATGTCGAAACCACCATGCCAGGCCCGCGTTGGCACCTGCCATACCCGATCGAAAGCGCAACCGTGGTCAACATGGCACAGGTGCGTACGGTCGAGGTCGGTTATCGATCGGCTGAGGGCGCCGCTGCCCGCAGCAAGGAACTCAGCGAGTCTCTGATGCTGACCGACGATGAGAACATCATCGACCTGCAGTTCGCCGTGCAATACAACCTCAAGGATGTGGAAAACACGTTGTTCAACAATCGCAATACCGAGGAATCGGTGCGCGGCATTGCCGAATCAGCGATCCGTGAGATCGTCGGCAAGAACAAGATGGATTTCGCGCTATATGAAGGCCGCGAGGAAATCGCCGTTCGTGCCAAGAAGCTGATGCAGGAAATACTGGATCGTTACGAGTCCGGTATCAACATCGTCAACGTGACCATGCAGAATGCTCAGCCGCCGGAACAGGTGCAGGCTGCCTTCGATGACGCGGTCAAGGCCGGACAGGATCTTGAGCGCCAGAAAAACGAAGGCCAGGCCTATGCCAACGACATCATACCGAAAGCTCGCGGCAATGCTTCGCGCTTGCTTGAAGAAGCGGCGGGATACAAGACGCGCGTGGAAAACGAAGCCAAGGGCGACGCCAGTCGTTTTGAGCAAGTGCTGGCTGAATACAAGCAGGCCCCGGAGGTAACGCGTCAGCGGCTCTATATCGATGCCCAGGAAGAGATTCTGTCTAGCGTAAGCAAGGTTATTGTTGATCAGAAGGGCGGCAACAGCCTGCTTTATCTGCCACTCGACAAGCTGCTCGCGGAAAGCGGCGCAACTACACCGAGTCCGGTCGCAAGCGAACCCGCTGCGACATCCAATAGCGCGCTGCGGGAACTGGAATTGAATACGCAACGTTCGCGTGATGCGATGCGTAGCCGCGAGCGGGAGAGCAGATAAATGAAAAATATAGGTACCATTTTACTGAGCTTGGTCGTGTTGCTGCTATTGCTCAGCCTGTCTACGTTTACCGTGGACGAGCGCCAATACGCCCTGGTGTTCCGCCTCGGCAAGATCGTGGCGGTCAAGAAAGACGCCGGGTTGTATTTCAAGGTGCCACTGGCCGATAACGTGCGCTATTTCGACAAGCGGATTCTGACCCTGAGCTGGGAAGAGGCGGACCGTTTTCTCACCAGCGAAAAGAAAAACGTGCTGGTCGATTCTTTCGTCAAGTGGCGCATTGTCGACCCGGTTAAATACTACGTATCGGTCAAGGGCGATGAATTGCAGGCTGAACGGCGACTGTCGCAGACCGTGAACGATGGTTTGCGTGCGGAGTTTGGTAAACGCACGGTACAGGATGTGATCTCTGGCGAGCGTAGTGAAATCATGGAAATCCTGCGTCAGCGTGCGGATCGTGATTCGCGCCAGATGGGCATACAGGTGCTGGATGTACGCCTCAAGCACGTCGATTATCCACAGGAGGTCAGCGAATCGGTCTATCAGCGCATGGAAGCGGAGCGCAAGCGCGTGGCCAACGAGTTGCGCTCCCAAGGCGCGGCCGCGGCGGAGCGTATTCGCGCCGATGCTGACCGGCAACGTGTCGTGATCATCGCAGAAGCTTATCGCGAAGCGCAGCGCATCAAAGGTGAGGGTGATGCCGCAGCCTCGGAAACTTATGCCAAGGCCTACAGCAAGAATCCGGAGTTCTATGCTTTTTATCGCAGCCTGCAAGCCTACCGCAACAGCTTCAAGAACAAGAGCGACGTGATGGTGTTGGAGCCCAATTCGGATTTCTTTAAGTACCTGAAGAATCCCGAAGGTCGCGCCAAATAACATGGTAACGAGATCAGCTTGAGTGCCAACCTGTTCATGGCCTTCGGCCTCATGCTGATGCTGGAAGGTGTGCTGCCGTTGCTGGCGCCTAAAGCCTGGCGCGAAACTTTCCAACGCATGATTCTGCTTAAGGATGGCCAGTTGCGGTTTATCGGCTTGGCTTCGATGCTGGGCGGTGTCCTCTTGCTACTGTTTTTCATTAAATATTATGCGTAACTGGCTACTCCCTGAATATATAGAAGATGTGCTGCCGGCAGAGGCGACGCGCATCGAACAGTTGCGCCGGCGCCTGCTTGATCTGTTCAATGTGCACGGCTATCAATATGTGATTCCACCTTTGCTCGAATACCTGGAATCGCTGAGCACAGGCGTGGGGCATGATCTTGATCTGGCCACTTTCAAAGTCGTTGACCAGCTCAGCGGACGCCTCATGGGCGTGCGTGCCGATATAACGCCGCAAGCGGCACGCATAGACGCGCATATGCTGAACAATCAAGGGGTGACGCGATTGTGTTATGCCGGCAGTGTGTTACGCACCAGCCCTGATGGTTTGGCGCAGACCCGCCAGCCCCTGCAATTGGGCGCGGAGCTGTTCGGCCACGCCGGCGTCGAAAGCGATATCGAGATTCAGCGGCTCATGGTCAAGACGCTGCAAGCCGTCGGTATAACGACTCTGCAGGTCGACTACAGCCACGTCGGCATTTTCGGCAGCCTGGTAAGTCTCAGTGGTATTGGCAAGGCGCTGGAGAAGGCTTTGTACGCGACCCTGCAGAGCAAGGATCAATCTGCAGTCCAGGCATTGACCGCTGGCCTCGATACCACAGCTCGCACGGCACTGTGTGCTCTGTGCGAGCTCAATGGTGATGCCAGTACATTGGATGAAGCCGCCCGACTGCTGCCGTCAACTCCTGCCATCAGCCAGGCTTTGCAGGAGCTGCGCCAGGTAAATGACAGCCTGACCGAACTCGGAGTCAGTGTTTCCTACGATTTAGCCGAGCTGCGTGGCTATCACTATCATAGCGGCATGGTGTTCGCCGCCTATGCCCAAGGCTATGCTGGCCCGCTCGCGCAAGGTGGCCGCTATGATGAAGTCGGACAGGCATTTGGGCGCGCACGTCCCGCTACCGGTTTTAGCCTGGATCTGCGCGGCATTGCCGCATCGTTGCCACCGGCACAAGTAACTAAGGCCATATTTGCACCGTACAGCACGGATACCGGCTTGATGGACAGGATAGATGCTTTGCGCAGTGAAGGGCATGTCGTCATACAGGAATTGCCCGGACACGAGTCGCATCGCCGCGAATTATGCTGCGATCACATGCTGGTACAGCAGGATGGCGAATGGCAGATAGTGGCTGCGCCGGAACTCTCGGAATAATCGTTTTACATTAATCACAATCAGAGCAGACAATGAGCAAGAATGTCGTCGTAATCGGCACCCAGTGGGGAGATGAAGGCAAGGGCAAGATCGTGGATTGGCTTACCGATCATGCCCAGGGTGTCGTACGTTTCCAGGGTGGCCATAATGCCGGGCACACGCTAGTCATCGGCCAGGGTGAGGCCCAGCGTGAATACAAGTTGAATCTCGTGCCTTCGGGTATCGTGCGCGATGACGTGCTTTGCTATATAGGCAATGGTGTCGTGCTTGACGCCGGCCATCTGCTTGACGAGATCACAAGCCTGGAAAAGGCCGGCATTGAAGTTCGCAGCCGCCTCAAGGTCAGCCCCGGCTGTCCGCTGATTCTCGATTGCCATGTCAAACTAGACAAGGCACGCGAAGC
The DNA here is from genome assembly GCA_966238525.1 of uncultured Methylophilaceae bacterium. Lineage (GTDB taxonomy): Bacteria > Pseudomonadota > Gammaproteobacteria > Burkholderiales > Methylophilaceae > CBILOJ01. Next base: position 6,885 of record CBILOJ010000049.1, read on the forward strand.
GGTACGGGCGCAAAAGATCGGCACTACCGGCAAGGGCATAGGTCCAACATACGAAGACAAGGTGGCACGGCGAGCCCTGCGTGTTTACGACTTGTTCTATCCCGAGCGCTTTGCCGAAAAGCTCGAGGAAGTCTTCGATTATCACAACTTCGTGTTAACCAAATATCTCAATGCGGAGCCTGCCGATCACAAGGCGCAATTTGAACTCTCGATGCGGCAAGCTGAATTTCTGCGCCCGATGGTGGCCGATATTTCTGCAGCGTTGCATGATGCCGCGAAGGCCGGCCATAATTTGCTGTTCGAAGGCGCGCAAGGCACGCTGCTCGATGTCGATCATGGCACCTATCCTTATGTTACGTCCTCCAACTGTGTTTCCGGGCAGGCCGCAGCGGGCACCGGTGTCGGCCCGGGGATGCTGCATTACGTCCTCGGTATCACCAAGGCCTACACTACACGCGTGGGCGGTGGCCCATTCCCGAGCGAACTCGATATCGAACCACTGGACTCGCCGGGTTTCCAGATGTCAGACAAGGGGCGCGAAATCGGCACCGTGACACGGCGTAAGCGCCGTTGCGGCTGGTTCGACGCCGCAGCATTGCGTCGTTCGGCTCGCATCAATGGATTGACCGGATTGTGCATTACCAAGCTCGATGTGTTGGACGGCATTCCCGAGCTCGAAATCTGTACCGGTTACGAGCTGGATGGGCAGAGCATCGATTTGCTGCCGGTAGGCGCGGATGATGTTGCGCGCTGCAAGCCGGTATACGAGCGGCTGCCGGGCTGGAGTGAAAGCACGTTTGGTATCAGCCGTTGGGAAGACCTTCCAGCCAATGCGCGAGCCTACCTCAAGCGCCTGGAAGCGCTGTGCGAAGTGCCGGTCGATATCGTATCTACCGGCCCCGAGCGCGACGAGACGATCGTCCTGCGCCATCCATTCGGAGTTTAAGTGAAGCCGGTAGAAAAGCAGCGGCTGGCATGGGCGCTGACGGGTTCCGGGCATTATCTGCGCGAGTGCCTGCAGATCATAGATGGACTGCAGGACGTGGATCTGTTTTTGAGCAAGGCTGCTGCCGAGATTCTGCAGCAGTACGGTTACAAGCATAACGTCGGGCGCGTTTACCAGGACAAGACAGCCAGCGCGGTACCGGTGGAATTGTTCTACCATGGTGCCTACCATACGGTAGTCATCGCGCCGGCGACCTCCAATACCGTGGCCAAGATGGTAGGTGGAATCTCCGACAATCTCGTGACCAATATCTACGCGCAGGCTGGGAAGTGCCGCGTGCCCAGCATCGTCTTTGCTTGTGATACCGAGCCCGAGATCGAGTCGGAAGCACCGCGTGAGCACATGGTCAAGGTTTATCCGCGGCGCATTGATCTCGACAACATGGAAAAGCTCAAGACCTTCGAGGAAACCACAGTGGCCGGCAGCATGGCGCAGTTGAGCGCGGCCATAGAAGCGCGGCTGGCATGCCTGAAAACCTCCTCTTCCTGACCGGCAGGCTCGCCGAGAAAAGCCTACTCAAAGTCCTGGCGGACATGCAGCCGTCGCCACCGGAACCTCCGATTTTCAATTATCGCGTGGCACAGGTCGGCGTTTCGGTTGCGGCATTGATGACGCCTGAGCTCATCATGCGGCGTCTCCATGATATTGGTGATGCCGATCGCATCCTGCTGCCGGGCCTTTGTCGCGGCGATCTGGCTGCGCTTGAGAACAAATATGGCGTGCCGGTAGAACGCGGCCCCAAGGATCTCAAGGACTTGCCCCAGTTTTTTGGTCGCGGCGGCAAGGCTCCCGACCTTTCACGCCACGACGTCCGCATTTTTGCCGAGATCGTGGAGGCCCCCGAACTTGATATTGATGGCATACTCGTCCGCGCCGAGCGATATCGGCAGCAGGGTGCGAATGTGATCGATCTCGGCTGTTTGCCCAATACGCCGTTTCCGCATCTGCAGGAGGCCATTGCCGCCTTGAAATCGGCGGGGTTCGCAGTCAGTGTCGATTCGCTGAATGATGATGATTTGCTGCTGGCTGGCAAAGCGGGAGCCGATTATCTGCTGAGCCTGACCGAAGACAATCTGTGGATCGCCGACGAGGTTGCGGCAACGCCGATATTGATCCCGGTCAAAGCCGGTAGCCTGCCTTCGTTGTATCGCGCCATAGATGCCATGCAAAAACGCAGCCGACGCTTTATCGCCGATGCCATCCTTGACCCCATTCCGTTCGGCTTTACCGAGTCCATAGTGCGATATCAGCGTTTGCGCAAGCGCTACCCCGATATCGAAATCATGATGGGTGTCGGCAACCTGACTGAGCTTACCGATGCCGATACCACCGGCATCAATGCCATCCTGTTCGGCATCATCAGCGAGCTGCGGCTGAATGCCGTACTCGCAACATCGGTTAGTGCGCATGCGGTCAACGCTGTGAAGGAAGCCGACGTGGCAAGGCGCATCATGTATGCCGCGCGCGAAGATAGGCGCTTGCCGCGCGATTACAGTGATGGCCTGCTCGGACTGCATGACCGAAGACCGTTTGGCTACAGCGCCGCAGAAATCGCCGATATTGCCGCCCAGATCAAGGATCCGAGTTTCCGCATCCAGATCAGCGAGGAGGGCATCAGCGTCTATAATCGCGAAGGGCTGTGGCGTGAAAACGATCCCTTCAAGCTTTATCCCCATCTCAAAGTAGACAATGATGCTTCCCACGCTTTTTATCTGGGTGTGGAACTGGCGCGTGCGCAGATCGCCTGGCAGCTTGGCAAGCGCTACAACCAGGACGAGGAGCTGGAATGGGGTTGCGCCACCGCGGACAAGGATTCGCAAGGTCGCGTCGCGCACAGGGATGCGGCGGTCAAGCGCAAGCGTAGCAATGAAAGCAAAGAATGATTTACGAAACCATCATCATCAGTACCAGCGCACAATTGCAGCCACATATCACGCCATTCGGTGTGCGTGAGCAGGATGGCCTAGTAGTTATTGCGCCGTTTCGGCCATCCACTACGCTCGACAACTTGCTGTCGAGTCGTACGGCAACCATGAATGCAATCGATGACGTGCGAGTATTTGCCGGCGCCCTGACAGGCCATCGTGATTGGCCGGTGCGCCAGGCAGAAAAAATCGACGGCTACGTGCTGGATGACGCATTGGCGCATCGGGAACTGGAACTTGTTCGCGTGGAGGAGAATGCTCTGCGTCCTCTGTTGTATTTCCGCGTCGTGCACGAGGCTAACCATCGCCCATTCCACGGCTTTAACCGGGCCCAAGCCGCCGTCATCGAGCTTTCAGTGCTGGTCAGCCGCCTGCATATGCTGCCCATGCAAAAGGTCGAGGCTGAAATGACTTATCTTTCCATTGCTATCGAGAAAACGGCGGGCGCACGCGAAAGACAGGCCTGGGATTGGCTTATAGAGCGCATCGAGAATTACAAGGCAGATCTGAGCGGAGATAATGTGGCATGACCCAATTGCTGGCGAGTGTCACAAGCAGGGCGGAAGCTTCGCTTGCCATGGCAGCGGGCGTGGATATTATCGATCTCAAAAATCCTGCTGCCGGTGCCTTGGGCGCTTTGCCATTGACAGTGATCGAAGAAATCGTTGCGACAGTAGGTGACTTGAAGCCGGTGAGTGCCACTATTGGCGATTTACCGATGCAACCCGCACTTTTGGTTGATGCAGTAAGGAAAACAGCGTCAACAGGTGTCGATTTCATCAAGATCGGCTTTTTTGACGATAATGTTGCTGCCTGTCTAGATGCTTTGGCCTCGCTGGCTGCAGACGAAATCAGACTTGTAGCTGTCCTGTTCGCGGATCGTAGTCCTGATCTTGGCTTGTTGCCGCAATTGCGGGATTCGGGTTTTTACGGAGTGATGCTCGATACCGGTGTCAAGGATGGACGCAGTCTGCTTGATCACATGCCATTATCGGATTTAAGAGCCTTTACGCTACAGGCCAGGCATCATCGTCTATATTGCGGGCTGGCAGGTTCATTGCGTATTTCGCACGTAGCCGACCTGG
>CBILOJ010000050.1:0-10870 GCA_966238525.1 uncultured Methylophilaceae bacterium
GTATTCACGATGCGGCTGGCCTCGAAAAAATTTGCGTGTATTGCAGCAGCAAGCTTTCGAGCTGCAATTCATGATTCAATGGATGCGTGGCCGACTTGCGCGCCTCATCCAGCTTGCGCTGGAAATCCAATACCACGCCCAAGTCTACGCTTTTGCTCAGCACTTGCAAAGCCGTGGCTTGGCGCTCGTGATAGCGTATTGCACCGGCCAGATGGCAGGCAACCAGGTCGTAAATCCACTTCTGCAGAATGGCAATGGCAGCTTCCATGCCTTGCGCGACAAGGAGTCGGGCCGCGTTATATGGGTCGAGCTTGGCCCCGCGTGTCAGCAGTTGTATTACCTCGCCCCAGGAACTGCCGCGCTCTTCCAAGCTGGCCAACGCCGCCAAAGGCGAGCCGCTTGCGTAATCGAGGAATTCACTCGCATCCTTCATACCTTTTTGTTCCAGCCACTGTAATGCCAGGGACTTATCCGGAACCGGCATCGCGATCTTGCGGCAACGGCTGAGTATGGTGGGCAGGAGTTTTTGCGGCTGGCTCGACACCAGGATGAATACGACGCCGGGCGGCGGTTCCTCAAGCATCTTGAGCAAGGCATTGGCAGAGGCCGCATTCAAGGTTTCCGCCGGCTGGATGACGGCGATACGCAGGCCACCGTCACGATGGCTGGTCAACTCCAGGAAGTCGCTGAGCGCCCGGACCTGGGCGATGGATATCTGGGTTTTCTTGCCGGCCTTGCTAACCACGGCTGGCTCGTCATCTGCAGCAGTCTCCTGCTCGGGCGTAAGCAAGCGGTAATCCGGGTGGTTATGCTGCAGAAACCAGTTGCAGCTGGCACAAACCTCGCACGCCTGGCCGTTATCCTGCAGTCGTTCGCATAGCAGCGATTGCGACCATGACAAAGCGAAATCGCGCTTGCCTATGCCTTGCCGGCCATGCAGCAACAGCGCATGGGGCAGACGGCCGCGCATGGACGCCACATGATTCCAGATATCAGTTTGCCAAGGGTAAATCATAATAATGATGATCTTATTATGATTTCTTCGACTTCTTTATTAACTTTTTCCAATGGCTGGTCGGCATTAATAATGCGAAAGCGTAATGGATGCTGATGAGCACGGGCCAGATAGGCCTCACGGATACGCGTGAAAAACACATGACTTTCACGCTCGAATTTATCCGGGCTGCGCGCCGATTGCAGGCGTTGCATGCTGACCGCGACAGGCACGTCGAACAACAGTGTGAAATCGGGTTGCAAGCCGCCCTGTACCCAGGATTCCAGTGTCTCGATTTTCTGTGCGTCCACTCCGCGCCCGCCGCATTGATAGGCAAAGGTGGCATCAGTAAAGCGATCGGATACGACGTAAGCACCGCGGGTCAATGCCGGCTCTATCACCTGCGCAATATGCTCGCGGCGCGCGGCGAACATGAGCAGCGTTTCGGTTTCGGCGTGCATGGACTGATGCAATAGCACTTCGCGCAAAGCCTCACCCAAGGCCGTACCACCAGGTTCGCGCGTCAGGATGACTTCGTGCCCTTGTTGCTCGAAGCTGGTCTTGATGGCAGCGATATGCGTGCTCTTCCCTGCCCCATCCATCCCCTCGAGCGTAATGAATTTACCGCGCATCGCGACGTCCTTGCACTTGATGGCGCAATACGGCGCGATTGTGCTCCTTGAGCGTGGACGAAAATACATGGCTGCCGTCGCCCTTGCCGACAAAGTAAAACGCCTTAGTAGCCGCTGGATGTAGCGCAGCTTCTATCGAAGCCAGACCCGGCATGGCGATCGGTGTCGGTGGCAGGCCGCTCCGGGTGTAGGTATTGTATTCGGTGTCGGCCAGCAAATCCTTGCGCCGCAAATTGCCGTCAAATTTATCGCCCATGCCGTAGATGACGGTGGGGTCGGTCTGCAGACGCATGCCTGTACGCAATCGGTTTAGGAATACGCCGGCAATCACTGCACGCTCATCGCTTTTGCCGGTTTCCTTCTCGACGATGGAAGCCATGATGAGTGCTTCATAAGGAGACTTGTACGGCAAGCCCGCCTGTCTGCCGGCCCAGGCCTGATTCAATTTGGACTGCATGGCTTGATAGGCACGCTTCAGAATTTCCTGGTCGCTCATGCCACGGCTGAAATAATAGGTATCGGGGAAGAATAATCCCTCTGGCGTGCGTTCCGGTGCGCCGATCTTTTCCATGATCTGCGCATCGGTATAAGCCATGGTGAGATGGCGGATGAAGTCGTTCTTGTTGAGCGCGCCGCGCATTTGGGCGAAGGTCCAGCCTTCGATGAAGGTAATGCTGACCTGCGCCGTATCGCCATTGGTCAGCGTTTGGAACAATTGGTAATGGCTGGTACCGCTATTGATCAGATAATTGCCGGCCTTGACATCGCTTGCCCTGCCGAAAAAACGCACGAGCAGCACAAAGCTCCAGGGCTCCTGCAAAACACGCTGATCCACCAACTGCTGGGCAACGCTGCGCAAGCTGCTGCCGGCTTTAAGGTCGACTTCCACCGTGGATTCGGCGAGCTTGATCGGCGCGCTGGCGAAATACACCATCCAGCCGATAAAAAGCATTGCGCCGAGAATAACGGCGAGCATCAGCCGCCTTAGAAAACGCATATCAATTCCATAATAAGGTACATAGTTCCGTCGCCAGCGGCTGCGGCTGCCAATGTTGTTCGTTGAGTGATTTCACCTGCCAGGCACCGTAAAGGCTGTTGCAGATGATGATTTCGTCGGCCTGCATGAGCCGGCTCAACGGAAAATGCGCCACTCTGGGCCTGTAGCCGAGCTGCGGCGCTATTTCCAGGATACGCTGCCGCGTAATGCCGGCAACACCGCATTGCGTGAGATCGGGTGTGAGCAGCATCTTGCCGAAACGGGCGAAAAGATTGCTCATGGTGCATTCGATGACACGTCCCTTGTCGTCCAGCAGCAAGCCGTCGGCAAACCGGCCCTCGGTCCATTCCATGCGTGCCAGGACGTTTTCGAGGCGATTGAGATGTTTGATGCCGGCCAGCCTGGGCTGGCGTGCCAGCCTGATACGGCACAAATGCAGGTCAACGCCCACAGTGAAATTTTCGGGGGCATAAGCTGGAAATGGTGATTTCAGCACAATGCGCGTAGGCGGCAGCGACGCCGGTACCGCATAGCCCCTGGCACCTTCACCGCGCGTTACCATAATCTTGGCGACGGCGACTTCTTCGCCGACAAACAGATGGCCGATATCGTCAAGCAGGGCTTCTGCGCTCGGGCACGCAAGCTTCAGTGCAGCGCAGTCATCGCGCAGCTTGCGATAATGCAGATCCCAACAACGAACGAGCCCGCGCTCGACGCGCAGGGTGCGAAACACACCATCACCATAAGCCAGACCACGATCGGCTGGTGCTATCAGCGGCTCGCTACGTCCATTGATCAAATACTGTTGAGTAGCGCTCATCGAGGTGACGGCTCATGGTTGTGCATCCGCTTATCGTAACATGCCACGCGCGGCGAAAAGCACGGACGCTACCGCTCGCAGCGGCATGAGAGCCTTGCGAGCGGTGCTATCGATTTATATCTTGCGGAAAACCAGACTGCCGTTGGTGCCGCCGAAGCCGAAGTTGTTCTTCAGTGCAATATCGATCTTCATGTCACGCGCGGTGTTGGCGCAGAAATCGAGATCGCATTCCGGATCCTGATTGAAGATGTTGATCGTCGGCGGCGAAATCTGGTGGTGAATGGACAGCACGGTGAATACCGATTCCAGGCCGCCGGCGCCGCCAAGCAAATGGCCGGTCATCGACTTGGTGGAATTGACGACCAGTTTCTTCGCCTGCTCGCCGAAGGCCGCCTTGATTGCATTGGTCTCGTTGGTGTCACCGAGCGGCGTCGACGTACCGTGGGCATTGATGAACTGAATCTCGTCCGGATTGACACCCGCATTATTGAGCGCATTACGCATCGAGCGACGGGGGCCGTCCATGTTCGGTGCCGTCATATGATAGGCATCGGCGCTCATGCCATAACCGATCAGTTCGGCATAGATCTTGGCGCCGCGCTTCTTGGCTGATTCGTATTCCTCGAGCACCATGACACCGGCACCTTCACCGATAACGAAGCCGTCGCGATCGCGGTCCCAGGGACGGCTGGCAGTGGCTGGGTCATCATTACGGGTGGACAAGGCTCGCGCCGAAGCGAAACCGCCAACGCTGAGCTCGGTGATCGCGGCTTCGGCACCGCCGGCCACCATGACATCGGCATCGCCATATTCGATCATGCGTGCAGCATCGCCGATGCAATGCGTACCGGTGGTGCAAGCGGTAACGATGGCGACGTTGGGGCCCTTGAAACCGTACATGATGGACAAATTGCCCGAAATCATGTTGATGATGGTGCCCGGGATGAAGAACGGCGAAATCTTGCGCGGGCCGCCTTCATCATAGGTGTCGTTGGTATCTTCAATCAGGCCGAGACCGCCGATGCCGGAGCCGATGGCGACGCCGATGCGTTCGGCATTTTCCTCGGTCGCGACGATGCCGGAATCCTTGACCGCCTCGATCCCGGCAGCCAGGCCATACTGGATGAAGGTGTCCATGCGCCGCGCATCCTTCGCCGGCAGAAATTGCGAGACGTCGAAGCCCTTCACTTCGCCCGCGATCTGCGAGGCGAAGTTGCTGGGATCGAACTTGGTGATTCTGGAAATGCCGGACTTGCCGGCAATGAGATCGGCCCAGGACGCCTGTACCCCGATACCTATCGGTGATACAACGCCCAGGCCCGTCACAACTACTCTGCGCTTCGGCAGGCTAGGCTTGGACAAGGCAACTCCAAGAAAACGGAAAAGGGATTTACTTCAGGTTTGCAGTGACGTAGTCGATTGCCTGCTGAACGTTGGTGATTTTTTCGGCTTCTTCATCCGGAATTTCGCAATCGAACTCTTCTTCGAGCGCCATCACCAGCTCAACCGTATCCAGCGAATCCGCACCCAAATCATCTACAAACGAGGACTCGTTTTTGATATCGGCTTCGTTGGCGCCCAATTGCTCGGAAACGATCTTCTTAACGCGTTGTTCGATGTCAGACATCTAAATTACCCCTTTAAAAGTTAAAGCCTACAAAACTGGGACATTCTAGCAAAAGTCCCGAAGAATTCAAAAATCTAAACGCACTGTTTTCAGGCGGTTTTACGCCATGTACATGCCGCCGTTGACATGCAGTGTTTCGCCGCTGATATAAGCGGCATCGGGCGATGCCAGAAAGACCACTGCCTTGGCAATATCGTGCACCTGGCCGAGCCGGCCGAGCGGGATGTGATGCAGCAGATCGTTGCGCTGTTCTTCGGACAATGCACGCGTCATGTCGGTGTCGATGAAGCCTGGCGCCACGCAATTCACCGTAATGCCACGACTGCCGACTTCACGTGCCAGGGACTTGGTGAAACCCGTCATGCCAGCCTTGGCGGCCGCATAATTGGTCTGGCCGGCATTGCCCATATGGCCGACGACGGAAGAGACATTGATGATGCGGCCGGCGCGCGCTTTCATCATCGGACGCAGTACCGCCTGCGACATGCGGTAGATCGACTTGAGGTTGGTGGAGATTACTGCATCCCAATCTTCATCCTTCATGCGCATGAGCAGCGTGTCGCGCGTGATGCCGGCATTATTGACCAGCACGCCGATTTCGCCGTACTGCTCGGCGATCGTTTTCAATACGGATTCCACCTGCGCGGCGTCATTGACGTCGAGCGCCATGCCTACGCCCTTCACGCCTTCGTGAGCCAGGATTTGCGTAATTTGTTCAGCACCTTGTGCGCTAGTCGCGGTACCGATCACGGTAGCGCCCTGCTTGCCCAGCTCCAGCGCGATTGCAGCGCCTATACCGCGGCTGGCACCGGTAACGAGTGCAATGCTGTTATCCAGCGACTGACCTTGCAACATGCTTGCTCCTTTAATGATTGAACTGCTGCTGTGCTTCGGCGATCGCGTCGACACTAGTCAATGCGATGCAAGGCAGATCGGACACGATACGCTTGGCCAGTCCGGCCAGCACTTTGCCCGGACCGCATTCCGCACTGGCAGCGACATTTTGCGCATGCACTGCCTGCACCGTCTCCACCCAGCGTACTGGGCTGTAGAGCTGGCGCACGAGTGCATCCTTGATTTGTTTAGGCTCGGCATAAGCTGCCACATCGGCATTGTGCAGCACGGACACGTTACCCGGGCGCAGCTCGACGTCAGCCAGATAGGCCTTCAGCTCTTCAGCCGCAGGCTGCATCAGCGCGCAGTGCGACGGCACGCTGACCGGTAGCAGCAATGCACGCTTGGCGCCCTTGGCCTTGGCCACTTCCATGCCGCGCTCGACAGCAGCCTTATGCCCGGCGATAACAATCTGGCCCGGCGAATTGAGATTGACGGCTTCGAGCACCTGGCCTTGGGCCGCCTCTGTGCAAACGGCGCGTACGGCATCGTCGTCGAGACCGAGCACAGCTGCCATTGCGCCCACGCCTTCAGCGACCGCGCCCTGCATTACATCGGCGCGATAGCGAACCAGAGGCAAGGCGTCCTTGTATTCGAGCACGCCAGCGGCGACCAGGGCGCTGTATTCACCCAGACTATGGCCGGCCATGACGGCAGGCAACTGCCCGCCCTGTTCACCCCACGCACGCCAGGTAGCAACGCCTGCAGCCAGCATCAACGGCTGGGTGTTGCTGGTCAGGTTGAGTTTTTCGTTAGGCTCGGTCGCCATGTGCCAGAAGTCTTCCTTGAGGATATCGGAAGCTTCGGTGAAGGTATCGCGTACAACAGCGAGATCGGCCAGGCCTTGCATCATGCCCACCGATTGCGAGCCCTGTCCGGGAAAGAAGAAGGCAAATTTCATAATTGTTCCAGCTGGTAGTAAAGCTTAATACTTGGCGAGCACCGAGCCCCAGGTAAAGCCGCCACCGAAGGCTTCCATGAGGATGGTCTCTCCGCGCTTGATGCGCCCGTCGCGTACAGCCACGTCAAGCGCGAGCGGAATCGAGGCGGCCGAGGTGTTTCCATGCACGTCCACGGTCACCACCACGCGCTCCATGCTCATGCCGAGCTTTTTCGCTGTGGATTGCAGAATGCGGATATTGGCCTGGTGCGGTACCAGCCAGTCGATGTCGGATTTCTGCATGCCGTTGGCCTGCAAGGTTTCGTCGACGATGGCATCCAGTGTGTTGACAGCAATCTTGAATACCGGATTGCCCTGCATTTCGATGGTGTCGCGGCCTTCGCGCTGCGACACGCCGGACGGTACATGCAGCAGATTGGCGTAGCTGCCGTCGGCATGCAAGTGACTGGAAATGATACCCGGCTCCTTGCTTGCCTGTACGACGACGGCACCGGCGCCGTCGCCCCACAAAATGCAGTTGCTGCGATCACTCCAGTCGGTGATGCGGGACATGGCATCGGCGCCGACGACCAGCACGTGCTTGACGGCACCGCTCTTGATGAAGCTGTCGGCCGTCGCCAGTGCATAAACGAAACCGCTACATACGGCCTGGAGGTCGAAAGCCGGGCAGCTGGCGATGCCAAGCTTATCCTGCAACAGGCACGCGGTACTGGGAAAGGTGCGATCGGGCGTAGTCGTCGCCACGATGATCATGTCGATCTCGCGCGCCTCGATACCCGCTGCCTGGATCGCACGACGCGATGCATGCAAGGCCATGTCGCTGGTGGTTTCACCGTCGGCAATTATGTGACGCTCTCGGATGCCCGTACGCGTTACGATCCATTCGTCCGTGGTGTCGACCATGGCTTCGAGTTCGCTATTGGTCAGGATTCTTTCCGGTAAATAACTGCCGGTACCGGCAATGCGGGCATGCTTCATGCAAAATCTTTCGAGACGCTGGGCGTAGCTGCATACTGCGCAGATGCCGCGGCCGATTCGGCCTTAGGTTTGATGTGTTCGATTTCAAGCTGCTCGGTAATGCGGCGCAATACGCCGTTACGGGCCTCTTCAATCGCAGTGTCTATGGCATGCTCAAAGGCCAGGCTATCGGCGCCGCCATGGCTCTTGACAACGATGCCGCGCAGGCCAAGGAAGCTGGCGCCATTGTAGCGCCGCGGGTCAAGCTTGCGTTTGAATGCGCGCAGCACCGGCATTGAAACCAGCGCCATCAGCTTGGTCAGCCAGCTGCGCTTGAATTCCTGCGTCAAAGAGCGCGTCATCATTTGCGCCAGGCCTTCGGATGTCTTCAGCGCGACGTTGCCGACGAAACCATCGCAGACGACGAGATCGGTCGTCCCTTTGTAGATGTCGTCGCCTTCGACGTTGCCGTAGAAATTGAGATGGCTGGCACGCAGCAGTTCGCCTGCCTGCTTCACCACCTCGTTGCCCTTGATGTCTTCGGAGCCAATGTTGAGCAAGCCGACGCTGGGGCGTTCCTTGTGCTCGACACAAGATACGAGCATTGCGCCCATGATCGCGAACTGCAGCAGATGCTCCGCCGTACAGTCGGCATTGGCGCCGAGGTCCAGCATATAGGTGACGCCCTTTGGGTTTGGCAATACGGCGGCGATGGCAGGCCGGTCGATGCCGGGCAGCGTCTTCAGCACAAAGCGCGCGGTGGCCATGAGCGCGCCGGTGTTGCCCGCGCTGACGCTGGCATTGGCCTCGCCGCTCTTGACCAGATTGATGGCAACCCGCATCGAAGAGTCCTTCTTGTTCTTCAATGCACTCTGCGGCGACTCGTCCATGGTCACGACTTCGCTGGCATGATGAATGCGCAGGCGCGGGCCGGCCTTAGCCTTGCATACAGCCAGTTCGGCCTCTATGGCTTCAGTCAGGCCGACCAGGACGATATTGATTTCACTATGCTGCTTGAGCGCCTTGAGCGCAGCGGGTACCGTGACATGGGGGCCGTGGTCGCCTCCCATGACATCGATAGCGACAGTAATATCCATGGTTTGCTTAGGTGAAAAAACAAAGCGCCGACGCTATTCGGCCGGCGCATTGCTTGATGCAGCTTCCGCTTATTCGCCCTTGGCAGGCATGACCTTGCGGCCGCGGTAGTAACCGCTGGGGCTGACGTGGTGACGCAGATGCGTTTCACCGGTGGTTGGCTCGATAGCCAGCGGCGGATTGGTCAGAAAGTCGTGCGAACGATGCATGCCACGCTTGGATGGCGACTTCTTGTTTTGTTGAACGGCCATGATGTGCTCCTGTTTGTAACCTAAATAAACAACTAAAACTAATTATGTGGGCGCTTGCCCGTTTTCAGCCCTTGTAATACCGCGAAGGGGCTGGGCTTCTTTAATCCGTCCATCGCCGCGTCGGTGCCGCAGATTGCCTCATCGTGCCTGGGCGCATATGGCAACGACAGCAGTACTTCGTCCTCGATCAGGTCCAGAACGCGCATCTGCGCGTCGGCCACGATAAAATCCTCTTCCGCCGTTGCCTCGTCTTCCACCGACACCGGAATCATGGCTTCGTCGGCGACGATAACATAGGTCTCATCGACATGCAGACCGAATGCCAGTGGCTCCATACAGCGCTGGCACTGCAATTGCACTTCGCCCTGCACCTGTAACTCAAGCATCGGCCTGCCGGCAGCATTGACGCTACCTTTAAGCCGCCAATCGAGCATGCCCTCGGTGCTGCTCAACAAATCCTGCAGTCGCGAAAATTGCGAAACCGCGATTCTATCATGAAGTTCAAGCGCTTTTCGCGCAAACTCAATGTTGTTAATGACGAGTGGTGCAGGCATAAGGGGCGCATGATATAATTTGCAGGTTTCCGTGTCAAAAAACCGTTAAATCAAGCATTTCAATTCAGGTTCTTCGTGATAAAAAAAATCCTCATCGCTAACCGCGGCGAAATTGCTGTACGTATCGTGCGCGCATGCTCGGAAATGGGCATTAAATCGGTCGCGATCTACTCGGACGCCGATCGCCATGCACTGCATGTCAAAAAAGCTGACGAGGCCTACAACATCGGTTCCGACCCGGTTATCGGCTATCTCAACGCGCACAATATCGTCAATCTCGCCGCTGCCTCGGGCTGCGACGCCCTGCACCCAGGCTACGGCTTCCTGTCGGAAAATCCGGAACTGGCGGAAATCTGTGCGCGTCGCGGTATCAAATTCATCGGCCCCAACGCCAAAGTCATCCGCCAGATGGGCGACAAGATCCAAGCGCGTAACGCCATGATCGCCGCCGGCATCCCCTGCGTTCCCGGCAGTGACGGCAATCTTGCCAATGTGGAAGAAGCGCGGGCGCTGGCCAAGAAAATCGGCTATCCGATCATGCTCAAGGCAACCAATGGCGGCGGTGGCCGTGGCATACGCCGCTGCAACGACGAAAAGGAACTGCTGAGCAACTACGATCGCGTCATTTCCGAAGCGAGCAAGGCGTTCGGCAAGCCGGAAGTCTTCCTGGAAAAATGCGTGGTCAACCCGCGCCACATCGAGGTGCAGATTCTCGGCGACAGCCATGGCAACGTCATCCATCTGTTCGAGCGCGATTGTTCCATCCAGCGCCGTAACCAGAAGCTGATCGAAATTGCGCCCTCGCCGCAGCTCAGCAAGGCGCAGCGCGAATATATCGGCAACCTGGCAGTCAAGGCCGCCAAAGCCGTGGGCTATGTCAACGCCGGTACGGTGGAATTCCTGCTCGACAGCAACAACAATTTTTACTTCATGGAAATGAATACGCGCCTGCAAGTCGAGCATACGGTGACTGAATCAATCACCGGCATCGACATCGTGCAGGAACAGATCCGCGTGGCCGACGGTCTCAAGCTGCAATACAAGCAGAACGAGGTCAACTATCGCGGCTTCGCCATGGAGTTCCGCATCAATGCGGAAGATCCGAAAAAGGATTTCTTGCCGAGCTTCGGCAAGATCACGCGTTACTA
>CBILOJ010000051.1:0-10768 GCA_966238525.1 uncultured Methylophilaceae bacterium
CCTGCTGGCGCTGCAGGCTCCACAGCTGCGCATCCAGGCCGTCGCGCTCCAGCAGCTCCTCGTGCCGGCCGCGCTCGACGATGCGGCCCTTGTCCATCACGATGATCTGGTCCGCGTTGACGATGGTCGACAGGCGGTGGGCGATGATCAGTGTGGTGCGATCGGTCGAGAGCCGGTCCAGCTCCTGCTGGATCGCGTGTTCGGAACTGGAATCGAGCGCCGAGGTGGCCTCGTCGAAAATCAGGATGGGCGGATTCTTGAGCATGGCGCGCGCGACGGCGATGCGCTGGCGCTCGCCGCCCGACAGCTTGACGCCGCGCTCGCCGACCAGCGTCTCGTATTTTTCCGGCAGCGATTCGATGAAATCGTGGATGTGCGCCGCCTGCGCCACCTCGACGACGTCCTTGCGCGTGGCGCCGTTGCGGCCATAGCCGATGTTGTAGGCGATGCTGTCGTTGAACAATATGGTGTCCTGCGGCACCACGCCGATGGCCTGGCGCAGGCTGTCGACCCGCACTTGCGCCGTGTCCTGACCGTCGATGAAGATGTGGCCGTCGATCGGGTCATAGAAGCGCAGCAGCAGGCGCGCCAGCGTCGATTTGCCCGAACCGCTGCCGCCGACCACGGCCAGCGTCTTGCCCGCCGGAATGGTGAGGCTTACATCGAACAGGATGGGCCGTTCCGGCTCATAGTGGAAGTTCACGTGCTCAAACACCACTTCGCCGCCCTTCACCGCCAGGGCCGGTTGCGACGGCTGCTGCGCGATCTCGGGCTTTTCGCGCAGCAGCGCGAACAGGCGCTCGACATTGACCATGGCGTCCTTGACCTCGCGGTAGGCGAAACCGAGCGCATTGAGCGGCAGGCACACCTGCAGCACATAGGCGTTGATCAGTACGAGGTCGCCCACCGTCATTTCGCGGCGCCAGACGTAATCGCCGGCCAGCACCATGATGGCAGCAAGGCCGGCGGCGATGATGGCGCTCTGCCCCACGTGCAGGATGAACAGCGCTTTCTGGTTGCGGATGGCGGCATTGGTCCAGTAGGTCATGATGCCCTTGAAGCGCTTCGCTTCCAGCGCCTCGTTAGTGAAGTACTTGATGTTGTCGACATTGATCAGGCTGTCTGCCATCCGGCTCTTGGCGCGTGAATCGAGCCGGTTGACGCGGCGCTGATGGACCGTACGCAGCGCCGTGAAGTACAGCGTGAAGCCGGAGTAGGCCAGAAAGGTCAAGGTGATGATGGCGGCGAACCAGCCGCTGTACTTGGCCAGCATGATGGCCAGCACCATGCCGATCTCGACCAGGATGGGCACCAGCGTGAACAGGCCGGCGCCGAGCAGGAAGGCGATGCCGGCCGTGCCGCGGTCGATGTCGGGCAGCAGCCCGCCGGTGCGGCGCGAAGCATGGAAACGCGAGCCCAGGGTATGCAGGTGCGAGAAGGTCTTCTGCGCGTAGACGGCGACCGTGCTCTGCGACACGCGCGAGAACAACAGGTCGCGCAGTTCGCTGAACAGCGTGCTGGAAAAGCGCACCAGCGCGTAGCCCACCAGCAGGTATACCGGCAATGCCGCCAGCTGTTCCGGTCGCGAAAATTCGTCGATGATGCGCTTCAGGATCAGCGGCACGATGACCGTCGCCACTTTCGCCAGCAGCAGCAAGGCCACTGCCCAGATGATGCGCCAGCGGTAGGCGTACAGCAGCTGCCACAGGTCGCGCGCGATATCGTCCTGGGCCGGGCGCAAGCGATTGCGCCACCAGCTGAGCTCCGTCGCCGGCTGTTCGCTGGATGCTTCGCTGCTGTTTTTCATGCCTGAAAGCTTCCTTTGCAATGACACATCGCCGCCGGCGCCAGCCGGTCATGCGACGCACTCTCCAACGTACGGCATCGCCCGGTCATGGCACAGTGGCCTGGGTAACATTGATCGCTATCAGCTGGCGCTTTCTGCCGCTTGCCGCATCCTTTATGCAAGCTCGCCAGCTGAGCTGACATTTCCGATGAGTCAAAACCCCAGGAGCCAAAACCCGAGGAGCCAAACAACATGGAACAACCACTCCTGCTAAAACAGTCCGGCCTCGATTCGGTGGTCGTTTTTCGCGCGCTGCAGCTAGGCGACATGCTGTGCTCGGTGCCGGCCTTGCGCGCGTTGCGTGCAGCATTGCCGCGGACCAGGATCACGCTGGTCGGCCTGCCGTGGGCCCAGCAGTTTGCCGATCGTTTTAGCCGCTACATCGACGAATTCATTGCCTTTCCCGGCGATCCCGGCCTCGCCGAGCAACCCGTGCAGGCTGAACTTCTGCCCGACTTCTATCGCGCCATGCAAGGCCGCCGCTTTTCGCTTGCCCTGCAGATGCACGGCAGCGGCGAGGTCAGCAACGGCATCGTCCAGGCATTCGGCGCGCGATGGACTGCAGGTTACGGCTCGGCGCCGCCGGATGCCGGCGCCGGTTTTCATGCCCTGCCCTATCCCGACTATGGGCCGGAATCCCTGCGTCTGCTCGATCTGGTCACGCAACTGGGCGCGCCCGCGCGCGGTACTTATCTTGAGTTTCCGTTGACCGGCGAAGACAGCGACGAGCTCGAGATCAGTGGGCTCGGCGGCGATCTAGCGCAGGACAGCTATGTCTGCATCCATCCCGGCGCACGTTTTCGCGACAAGTGCTGGCCGCCGCAACGCTTTGCCGAGATTGCCGATGCCCTGGCGCGCGAATTCGGCGTCGGCATCGTCCTCACCGGCTCGGCCAAGGAGGCGGACCTGGCGCGTGCGGTCGCGAATCACATGCAAACGCCGGCCATCGAAGCGGCAGGCCCGATCTCGATCGGCGCCATGGCCGCCTTGATGAGTCAGGCGCGCCTGCTGGTCTGCAACGACACCGGCGTTTCGCATATCGCGGCCGGCTTGCAGCTCAAAAGCGTGGTCATCTTCAACAAGGCCGATCTCAAGCGCTGGGCGCCGCTCGACCAGCAACTGCATCGCTGCGTATGGGACCCGGGCGCCGATAAAAAGCATGAGGTATTGGAGCAGGCTCGGCAGGTGCTGGCAGCTTCGCATCAGCCGACTGCCCGAACAGTTCCATTGCCATGTCGGTAACCTGGGCGACGGAGATGTCATCGACGAAGCAGACATCGTGTTCGCAGCGATTCTTGCGGTTCTCCACGCCGCATACCGGACATTGCACACGCATCGATAGCGCCGGTCGCAACAGGTGTTGCCGCAAGGGGCCGGACTCCAGCAGATTGGTCAGCCAGAAGATGCCGACCGTCGGCGTGCCGATCGCAAGCGCCAGATGCAGCGGCCCGGTATCGTTGGACAGCAGCATGGCGGCGCGGTCCAGCATGCCGCACAAGCCGGACAGCGACATCTTGCCGGTGAGGTCGATGGCGTCGTATCGCATCTGGTCGACGATGGCGCGGGCCAGATGCCTTTCCGGTTCGGTGGCGCTGATGACGATGGTGGCGCCCTGGGCGGCCAATACGTCGGCGACGGCGGCGAAACGCTCCGCCGGCCAATGCCTGCGCACATCGCTGGCGCCGGGGTGGACGACGACAATGCGTTCACCCGGCGTCGGCAGAATGAGCGCAGCCGCCTCGCGCCGATCGCGTTCGATCACCGTCACTTCCTGGGTCATGAGCGGCGGCGCGGCCCCGACCAGTGCCACCACCTGCAGCAATTCCAGCCGGCGATTGGCGACTTCGCCATAGGCGATCGACCGGTCCAGCGGCGCGGCATCCGCTGTTTTGGTGCCGATGGTGAGCCTGGCGCCCAGCTGTTTGATATAGGGGTTGGAATAGCGCCCGCCGCCATACATCTGCACCGCGATATCGAACTCCGCCGCGCGCATGGCGGCAATGAAGCGGCGGCCGCGCTCGAGATCCAGCTCGGCATCAAGCGGTGCGCCGACGCCGGCGACCGGCGGCATGACGATGACTTCATCGACCGGGCCGGGCCGGTTGCGCAGAAAGTCCGCATGCCATTGCTTGCCCAGCAAGGTGATCCTGGCCTGCGGATAGGTATGGCGCAACGCATGCAGTGCGGGCAGCGCAAACATGAAATCGCCGACCGCGTTCGGCCGCAAAGCCACGATGCTGCGCACGTCGGGCAAGGGCGGATAAACGGGGTCGCTCATGATGGCTGCATACCCATGAATGGCTCTCCGTTATGGCTTCCGCGGCCGGGCGGTTGCCACAAGACGCGGGGCGCATCGACCGCGCGCTCCCTGACCGTCGTCGGCAACTCCATGTGATAGGCGCCCGAAGGGATGATGCCGCAGCCGCCGAATCGCTCCATCACGCGCAGCTGGACCAGCACATCTTCGCCGCTATGCTGCGGCGGCAATTCGGGCCAGAAATCGAAACCGCCCGCCTCGCGCAGCTTGTCGCTATCAAACAGGACGCAGCCGCCGATCCAGGCCACGCGGTAGTAGCGCGTTTCGTCGCGGCTCAAGCCCAGCTTTTGCTGTACATGATAGAGATTGGCGGCGTTGTGCAGCTGGTGCCTATCCCAAGCCGGGCTTTCCGGCGCCACCTGCTCCGGTTCGACCCGCCCTTCCCACAGATCCAGCTGCTGCTGGTGCGGCCGTACGTCGTCGGCATAACTCAGCCCGTGCAGGGCGCTGCCGACAAAGCCGCACTGCTGCTCGGTAATCGCGTGCAGCAGGCGCTCGATCAGATCGTTTTCCAGCAGCACGTCGTCGTCGAGGAACAGGCAATACGGCGCAGTGACGCGCGACAGCAGGAAGGCGCGCTGTTCTGCCATGCCCAGGCTCGGCAGATGGCGCCAGGTTTCCACCGTGCGTCCGGTAGCAGTGAGGAGCCGCCGCACGGCCTGCACTTCCGGCTGCTCCAGCACGTCGGGGCGATCCGATTGATCGGAAATGCAGATGCGCATGTCGCGCACGCTCTGCGCCGCCAGCGAGGTCAGCGTCATGGCGAGGGCGTAGGGCCGATTGCAGGTCGGCACCAGGACATCGACACGCTCGCTCAATGCGTCACCCTTCCCGCATGCCCGGCAACAGGCTGCTGCTGATAGAGATAGGGATTGAGCGTCGGGTCGTTGTACATCTTGAACTGGCGGTAGACTTTGAAATAAGCCCGGCCTTCCGCGGTTTCCAGCAGCAGGTCGTCCAGGCAGGAAATCAGATCCTGCCGCTGCATGTTCAGTCGCGCCAGCTTGTCGTGGCAGGCTTCGATGTGGTCGGGGCTGGCGTCGCTGCGTTCGGTCTGTTCGCGCATGTGATAAATCTTGAGCGCGAGGATGGAGAGACGGTCGATCATGGCCCCGGCCGTCTCGCTATTGAGCCGCATGTTTTCTGCAGGCTGGATATTGCCCAGCTCCATGAGAATCGCCTCGTCGAGCGCCTCGATGGCATCGTTGCGCTTCTGGTTGTATTTGTCGATCAGCCGCTTGCTGCCGGCGATTTCGGCATCGTCGACGTCGGTGCGGCGCGCCTTGTCTTCCTCCTGCCACAGCAGGCTGTTGTAGCAATGATTCTCCGCGATCCAGTGCCAGGGACCGAAGCAGGCCGTGCTGGCGACGTGGTCGGACTCGGGCGTTTCCAGCGCCAGATCGTGGAAGTGCGCAATCGATAAGCCATCCAATTCTTTAGACATTCCGGTTCTCCTCCCTTGACGTCATCGCATGGCAAAAATCTCCCGGCCATAGTGACTCCGCATCACGGCATGCCGGCTGCGCACGCCTGCGAATGTCGCCGCAGCGAGGAAAGTCCTGCGCGAATGACTATGGTTGATTGCGCTGGGTTTAGTGGCGCGTTTCCCGGGCGTTGTCCTGCGACGGCCCCTTGAACGCCTCGCTCACGTCGGCCGGCGTCTGGAAATCCTCGTCCGGCAACTGCTCGAGCGAAGCGCAGATACTTTCATCGGCGCCCATTTTCCTGGCGTTCCTGATCAGCGCTTCCTTGCTGGCCGGGTAGTCGACGCCCTTCAAGTACTTCTGGATCTGAATCGGATTTGCATGTCCCATGATGTCCTGTCCTTGTTGATCAACGCGTTGAAAAATCCTTTGAACCGCCTAGGCGCCCGCAAGCGGTGCGACGATGGTGCGGTCGAAAGATGGGGTGATGCCCAGCGGCGGCAACTGCCAGGTTTCCGGCATGTGGCGCAGCAGGCTGGTGACCGCCGCGACCACGCGCGCCGGTTCCAGTTTTGTCAGGCAGTCTCCATGCCCTTGCGGGCAGATGCTCTTGTAGCAGAAGCGGCACGGCACGTCGTGGAACAGCACGCGGCTTTCCACCTGCCACGGCGTGTGCTGCGGATTGGTCAGCGCATAAAGATCGACCAGCGGCGTGCCTATTGCAGCCGCCATGTGGGCCGGCCCGGTATTGTTGGAGACGGCGGCGGCCGCAAGCTTGATCGCCGCGCCGAGCTGGCCGATGTCGAGCTGGCCGGCCAGGGATTGCACGGCCGGTGCCTGGACGCCGGAGGCGGCGATGATGGCGTCGACCAGCTCCACTTCACTGGCATCGCCGGTCACCAGCAGGTTGACGCCGAGCTCGTCGTGCAGCCCGGCCATGACCTGGGCCCAATGCGTGGCCGGATAACGCCGCGAAACCGCCGTGGCGCCCGGGTGCAGCAACACCCAGGGTTTGTCGTTGTCGGCGCCGGTCGCCTGCAACCGTTGCCGTATTGCGGTGAAATCTTCATCGCGCACCGCGAACGACAACCTCTCGTTTTCAGTGCGGCAGCCGATGGTTGCCACCAGATCGAGCTGGCGGCGCACTTCATGGCGTATGCCCGCCGAAGGCTCCGGGTCCAGCACCCAGTCGGTCAGCATCTGGTAAGGATTTTCGTGGCAGTGTGCGAGCCGCAACGGGATATGCGCGAGATGGCACAGCATGGCCGTCGGCAGCGGATTCTGGCTGTAGGCGGTAAAAATGACGGCGGCATCGAAATTGCGCTCCCGCAGCTTCTGCGCCATTTCCAGCTGGTATTCCGGTTCGCGCACCGGGCTGCTTTTCAGCCACGGCGGCGCATAGGTGATGATGTCGTCGGCCTCGGGAATGTAGCGCGCGACCGCAGCGCCGCTGGCCGAGGTCAGCAGTGTCAGCGAACGGCCGGGTGCCGCTTCGCGCAGCGCCCGCATGGCAGGCGTGGTCATCAATACATCGCCCAGGTAATCGAGGCGGATACACAGGATGTTTTTGGCCTGCTGCCAGTCGCCGCTCATCGCATCTCGCCCTGCATGAATTGCCGGTTTGCCTGCATGATCGGCGACTCTGTCGCGGCAACCAGTAGCGCTGCCGCATGCAGATCAGGCGCAGTGAGATCGGGAATACGCGACGGGGTCAGATCCCACTCGGTTTCGTTGCCGTTGTCGATGAGGATAGCCTTGCAGCCCGCGCGCTTGCCCGCCTCCACGTCGTGCAGGATGTCGCCCACCATCCATGAGGCATCAAGATCGATGCCGTGCTCGGCAGCGGCTTGCAACAGCATGCCGGGCAAGGGCTTGCGGCAGTGGCAGTCCTGCGCATATTCGCCGATTGTGCCTTCGTTGTGATGCGGGCAGTAGTAATAGCCGTCGAGCTGAATATCTTCTACCGCCAGCAGGTGGTCGATGCGACGCCAGACCGCCTCGAGCGCGCTTTCAGGAAAAAAGCCGCGCGCGACGCCAGCCTGATTGCTCACCACCAGCAGCATATAACCCAGACGGCTGAACAGGCGCAGTCCTTCTGTCGCATTGGGCGACAGCATTACCAGAGCGGGATCGACGTTGTGCGGGACGTCGTTGACCAGCGTGCCATCCTTGTCGAGAAATACTGCTTTGCGCTTGTTCATGAAAGCAATTCCACTTCCGCCAACTCAGGGCCAGGAACTCTCCTGCATCGGCAGAATGGTGATTTCGGCGATGACCGATTCCTGCGTCAATACCGAGACGACCGCGCGCGCGGCGTCCATCGGGTCCTGTAGCTTGGAGACGTCGAGATCGGGAAAACGGTCGAGCAGGAACGGCGTACGCATACCGCCGACCACCACGGCCGTGACCTTGATGTTCTCGGACCTGAGCTCGGAATGCAGCGCGTGCGACAGTCCGAGCAGGCCCCACTTGCTGGCGTGATAAGCCGAGGCGTTGGGCCAGGCGCGTTTCGCCGCGGTGGAGGAAATATTGATGATGTGGCCGCTACCGGCCTGTTTCATGTGCTCGGCGGCGTACTTGGCCAGGAAGAACGGGCCGTTGAGATTGGTATTGATGACACGCAGCCATTGATCCGTGGTCAGTTCCGAGATCGGCAGCGTCATGTCGGTGCCGGCGTTGTTGATCAGCACGTCGATGCGACCGAATTTATCGACGATGTCGGCAATGCCCTTCTCCGCCGCCTGGGGATCGCCGACGTCGAAGCAGGTGGAATGGATGCGGCCGCTGCTGTCCGACAGCGATTGGGCGTGGGTCTGGGCCTTGTCCTCGTGAAGATCGCAGATGGCAACGTCGGCACCGGCATCGGCCAGCACCCGACAGAGGGCCGCACCAAGGCCACTGGCGCCACCGGTCACCAGCACCACCTTGCCGGCCAGGCTTTGGTTTTTCACGCTTTCGGTCGACGGTATAGGCTGCATTATGTTCATCATGATTCCTTATCGCGGGTTGAAATTGGAAAGCGCCATGCCGGTCCAGCCGGCCTGTACGCTCACGAGTGGTGCCATGGAAATAGCGCTGCTGTAGGTGGCTTTTTCGTAGATCGCTGCGATCGTTTCGGCCACGCTGCGCCAGGTATAGAGTTGATGGGCGCGCTGCCAACCGGCTTGGCCAAGTTCGCGTGCATGCGTCGGATCGTCGTGCAGCAGGGCCAGGCGCTCGGCCAGCGCCTGCGGGTTTTTGGGCGGCACCAGATATCCGGTAACGCCCTCCTGCACCGTGGACTTGATGCCGCCCACTGCCGCACCGATTACCGGCGTGGCGCAAGCCATCGCTTCCAGCGGCGTGATGCCGAACGGTTCGTACCACGGCGTGGTGACGAACACATCGGCCGCGCTGTAGTAATCGGCCAGCGCCTTGCGCGCCTTCTGGCCGGTGAAGCGCACTTGCTGCTGCAAGCCGAGCGCGGCCGACAATGTCATCAGCCGTGCCATTTCGGGCGACTCCGCCTTGCCGTCTTGTGGCAATTGGCCGCCGACCACCAGCAGGCGGGCCTGGATGCCGTAGCGCTCGCGCAGCACGGCCAGGCTCTCGATGACGTTGTCCACGCCCTTGCGCGGCACGATGCGGCCGAGCTGCAGCACGATGAATTCATCCGGCTCCAGTCCGAGCTTGCGGCGTGCCTGTTCGCGCACCGGCCACATCTCCTCCGGATCGAATCCGCACGGCACGATATCGATGCGCTTGCGGTCGGCGCCATAGTGGCGCTCCATGTCCAGCCTGTCCTGCGGACATTCGGCGATGATGCGATCGGCATCGTGCATCAGGCTGCGCTCGATCGCCGTACGCTCGGCGGGAAAGGTATCGGCATTGCCCTGCGACAGCCTTCTGACCAGACCCAGTGCGTGAAAGGTGATGACGTACGGAATGTCCAGCGCCTGCTTGACCTGCTGCGCCACCATGCCGGACATGAAGAAATTGGCATGCATGACGTCGTATGGCGTTATCTGTCTACGCGCAAAACCGATCACGAAGCGGGCGAACGCATCCATATAAGGCAGGATTTCCTCCTTCGCCACATAGTGCGGCGGACCGGCAGGCACGTGGATGACGCGAATATTGCGCTGCCAGTGCACGACCTGCGCCTGCTCTGGCGCATCCCAGCGTGTGAAGATATCGATTTCATAACCCAGTTTCGCCAGCTGCAGTGCCAGATGCGCCACATAGACATTTTGCCCCCCGCTATCGATGCTGCCGGGGGCGGCCAATGGAGAGGCGTGTTCACTGATCAGGGCGACTTTCAGCATAGGAAGGAAATCCTGTAGTAGCGGTCGCAGCACCGCGGAGAACCGGCCACGCCGCGGCCTTGCCGCAATCGACCGCACGCGTCTGTCAACCGGGTAAGCGGATGCAGGCCTGTCATCACGCCTTCCCCAGCCACGGCTTGTTGCCTTCATCCGCCAGCCCTTTCCTGGCCAACGCGCGCAGGCACAGGATGACGGCACCGGCAAATGCCTCGTCGAACCAGGGATCGGCGCCGCTTACCGCCACGACGATGTCATGCAGCACAACACCGCCGCACAGCGTGGAATCGCCTTCAGCCAGCAGATAGGGTTTGCATTGGCGTGCGACATCGCTATCAAGGCCGGTGCGCCAGCTCACCTCGGCCTTGCCTCGCGCATACATACCGTAATCGGCATCCCACTTGCTGGTATCGCCCACCGCGTGCTCGTAGAGAATGGCCTCCTGGAAACTTCCGTGCGCCGGCGTAAAACCGGGTTTCATGATGACGATATAGAGAAAGCCGCTGGCGCCGGCTTCGCGGCTTGTCATGGCAGCATCTATCATCGGCAGGCACAGCTCCACCGCATGTCTGGCTGTATCCTGATCAGCAAAATAGCTGGTGAAACCCTGCATGTACCCTCCGCTAAGCATTTGAGAAGTCGCAATCGTGGCCGTTGCTTGCAGTCACTTCACCATGGAGCTAGTTCAGGCAATGCAGGCGGTAGACTGGGCTTGCTGGCAGATGGGTATCAATATAGGAGGCGCATGGGCTGGTGTATGTGCGCTAAAAGACGGTTAACAGGCTAGGGTTGAGGCGAAAAGCTCAAGCTGGGCGGGCGTTTGCGGCCGATTGAGCAAAAGCGCTTCATCCCGATTCCTGGTTCTCTAGCCCACGATTTC
>CBILOJ010000052.1:0-10686 GCA_966238525.1 uncultured Methylophilaceae bacterium
GGACTCACCGTGCGTCGTACTGATACCAGTGTTTCGCTTGGTGACGGAGAGAGCTTCGTGATCAGCGGATTGGTGAGTCGCAATACGCTTAATAATGTGGATAAGCTGCCGTGGCTGGGCAATATTCCCATCATCGGCGCTTTTTTCAGCTCAAAGCGTTTTGATCGTACCGATAAGGAATTGCTGATGGTTGTCACTCCCAAGCTGGTACGTCCCATTGCTCGCACAGCCACGTTGCCTGAACTGCCAGGCAAGGAATATGGGGACTACAACCCATCTTTCAGCCAGTTCTTCTTTTCCAATCAAGGTGATCCGACCACTGGAATGTCTCGCTGATGGAGAACAAAAACTATATCGTCGTCACCAGCAGCGAGAGCTGTGCCCGCTGGCTTAATGAATTTGGGGATGATCTCGGTAACCTGATGTATATCGATACGCTGGATATCGAGCGTATCGCGCAGCTGGCGGATGCTTCCGATATTTCCGCGATTCTTGTGCATCTGCAATCGCAGGACACAAGGCAGCGCGGATCGGCCAACGATAGCGGCACCAAGGCGCTGCGCCAGGAATTGTCCCTGATTGAAGGCCTGGTTTCATCCAATCCCGGCATGCCTGTATTGGCACTGGCCGAGCGTGCGGATGAGGACTTGCTGCTGGGCGTGATGCGTGCCGGCGCTCGAGATTTCATCAAAATCGGCACGCGTGGCAGCGAGGTGACGGCCAATCTCAAGCGTCACACGGTGCGGGGCATGGGCATCAACACGGCGAAAGAGGAGGCGACCGGCAAGATCACGGCCATCATCAGCGCTCGCCCCGGTACTGATGCGCCCATCCTGGCCTCGCACCTGGCTATCGCCATGCAAAGACAGGTACCGACGCTGCTGCTGGATCTCGGCATACCGCATGCCGACACCATGATGATCATGGGCTTGTCGGCGAAATACACCTTCATCGATACGATTCGTAATCTGCGGCGACTTGACGAAACGCTGATCCAAACCGGTTTCGGCAAGCACAAGTCCGGGCTGACGGTGTTATCCATGCCGGAAGAGCCAACGATGGATGCGCAATTCACTTCGGCCGACATTTATATGATGCTGCGCACCATGCGACGCTTTTTCCCGCAGATCATCATCAATCTGGGCGGTGTAGCCCGCATCGATTTTCTCATGCTGCTGCTGTCTGGTGCCGACAACACGGTGATTCTGGCTGAGCAGAGTGTGCCGAGCTGCAAGAAGAATTTCGAGCTGATCCAGGCGCTGCGTGAAAGCAAGCTTAAGATGCAGAATGTGGGCTTGGTCGTGGATCGCTATCTGCCGAGCTTGCTGCCGGATGCCGAGAGCATTGCGCAATCCTTCGGCGTTCGCCTGTTCGGCGTTTTGCCGCCGTCGGGCATGGCGCGGCTGGCTACCATGAATTCGGGTATCAGCATGTTCGAGCAGTCGCCAAAGGATCCTTATCTGCAGAATGTGGTCATGCTGGCCGATGAACTTGTTGGTGGTCAGCAGAGGAAATCCGCGGGTGATAACCTGCTGAATCGCTTTATTTCCCGGCTGGGAATAACCAGAGCTTAACGGATGGCGTGATGGAATTGCGGCTGGCTGGATACGATTACGGGCTCAAGAGTGTCGATAAATATCAGGACATCAAGTTCCTGCTGCACAATTTCCTGATTGCAGAAATCGAACGCGAGCATATCGGCTTGCTGGACATGGATCGGCAGGAGATCGCCGATTATGTCAACGGCAAGGTGCTTTACTATGTGGCCGACAAGGGCATTGTCGTCAGCGCTTACGATCTTGAAACGCTTACCGAGGAAATGGTCGATGAGCTGGCTGGCTACGGCCCGTTGGAGAACCTGATTCGGGACCAGCGCATCAACGATATCCTGGTCAATGGCGCGCGCCAGATTTTCGTCGAGCGTGAAGGCCGGCTGGAGCTGACGCCTTTACGGTTTATCGATGACGAGCACGTGCTGCGCGTGGTGCGCCGCATTCTGGCACCGCTGGGCCGACGCATCGACGAAGCCAGCCCGACGGTGGATGCGCGTCTGCCCGACGGCAGCCGTGTCAATGCCATCATCCCACCGCTGGCACTGAATGGGCCTTGCCTCTCCATCCGTAAATTTCGCAAGGATCCGATACTCGGTGAAGACCTGGTCAATCTGGGTACGCTGGATCAGAAAATGCTCGATTTCCTGATGGCGGCTACCGAGCAGCGCACCAACATCATGATCAGCGGCGGGACCGGCGCCGGCAAGACCACCATGCTCAACGCCATGAGCCGTTTCATTCCTGCCGGCGAGCGCATCGTCACCATTGAAGATGCGGCCGAACTAAGGCTGGATCATAACCATGTGGTCCGGCTGGAAACCCGTCCCCCTAATATTGAAGGCGCCGGCGAAATTTCGGCGCATGACCTCGTGCGTAATGCGCTGCGTATGCGGCCGGATCGCATCATCCTGGGTGAGGTGCGCAGCAAGGAAGTCATGGATATGCTGCAGGCCATGAATACCGGCCACGATGGTTGTATGAGCACGGTGCACGCCAACAGCCCGGACGATGCATTGCTGCGCATCGAAATGCTGTCTGGGCTTGCCGGCTTTAACGGCGCTGAGTCGACGCTGCGCAAAATGATCGCCGCCGCGATCGAGCTCGTAATCCAGATCTCGCGTTTGCCCAACGGTCAGCGCAAGATCGTTTCCATTGTTGAAATCGTCGGCGTGCGCGACGATCGTTTCGTTACCAACGAGCTGTTTTCCTACGATCAGGACGCCAGCCAATTTATCGCCGCACCCATCCTGCCAAGCAATCCCAAGTTGCGCAGCATTCTGCGCTTGCCCTGATCAGGCTTACAGTCCATGGTCAAATGGTTATTTCTCGCAATGTCAGTCATGATGCTGGCCCCAGCACTGCTGCTGTTCTATGCCAGTAAAAAAGCCAAAGAACGCGAAGCGGTATTAAGCCAGTTCGAGAAAGTCATTCCACGCGCTTATTCCGATATCAAGCCGATGCGCCGTCAGGACCAGTGGCTGCCTGTGCTCTACATGCGCGCGTCGATTTATTTCGGTTTTGAATTGCAACGCAAGCATGTGCTCGGGTTCGTTGCGAGCTTGCTGCTTCTGGGCCTGATCTGCAATCTGGCCTGGGGCCTTGATATTGCATTGCTGGCAGTAGGGGCAGCAATGGTACTGTTCGGTTTTGTGCTGCCATACCTGCGCTTGCGTCGGCGGCGTCGTACCATGGTGGAGCAGATTCCCATTTTTATCGACCAGGTATTACGCAGCTTGAGCACGGGGCGTAGCGTCGAAGGCGCGATGCGGCAGGTCATTGCGGAAACGCCAGACCCCCTGGCTACTGTGCTGGAGCCCGTGGTGCGCGCTACCGATCTCGGTGCCAATTTCACTGAAGCGCTACAGGATGCCACGCGTCTGCATGGAATCAAGGAACTGGGTCTGATCGCTTTGGCAATTCGCATCAGCAACAACTACGGCAGTTCGCCGAATGGCCTCTTGAGCAGCGTCATGCAGATGATCCGCCAGCGTGAAGCGGCGCAGCGCGAGCTTTCCGCCATGACCGGTGAAACCAAGATTTCGGCCTGGGTGTTGTCGCTGACACCAATTTTGATCGTGACTTACATGCTGTTCGTCAATCCCGGGTATCTGGACATGATGCTCAATGATCCTGCTGGCATCATCGTATTCAGAGTAGGGCTGGGCCTGCAGTTATTCGGCATTCTCGTGTTCTGGCGCATGTTGAAGAGCGTATAGCTGACCATGAATAATCTGTGGCTACCCATACTGGTTTGCTGTGCACTGTTTGCCGTGGCGTTACTGATTGCAGAACGGTTGATGCATCGCTCTAGACCATCGACTGCTGATCGTTTCGCTACTATATTCAAACAGGAAACGGATGAGGACGAGGCCAGGCCGGACAATCCACACCTGAAGTTCAGCATGGCCCGGTTGCTGGAGTATTTCGAAGTATTAACCTTGAGTGCCAATAGCGAAATTGCGCGGTTACTGGTGCAATCCGGCTGGGCATCGGGCCGTAACCGTTATCTTTATCTTGTTATCGCGCGCGTGGGCCCGGCTCTCCTTGGCATAATCGTGTTGTTCATTAGCATTGCTGAGGGCAGTGGCTTTGGAACGGCGTTGCTACATGCAATATTCGCTTTTGCGTTTGCTTTCGTTGGCCTGCGTTATGTGCTG
Source organism: uncultured Methylophilaceae bacterium (assembly GCA_966238525.1). Lineage (GTDB taxonomy): Bacteria > Pseudomonadota > Gammaproteobacteria > Burkholderiales > Methylophilaceae > CBILOJ01. The sequence goes on from CBILOJ010000052.1 coordinate 4,211, forward strand.
CGCTGGCGCGCCAGCAGCCGATGCAAAACATTGCGCGGGGAGTTGGTTCCCTTGCTGCACTTGCTTCGCATGCTGCTCGATGCCGGCTTGTCGCTGGAGCATGCCTTGCGAGTCGCCGTCGAGCAGGGTACTGATCTGATTCCAAACTTTGCCGTAGAGCTGGAGCGCGTGCTGGTGCGCCTTGCCGCAGGGCAAGACCGTGGCGAGGCGCTGGCACGCATGGCGGAGCTGCTCGATATCGTGGAAGTCAGCGACATGGTTGCCATGCTGCGCCAAGTGACACGTTTCGGCGGGAATATCCGCGATTCGCTTGCTTCCTATACCAAATTGCTCGAAGAGCGACAGCTTTCGGAACTGCGCGAATACGTGAGCAAGCTTTCTGCCAAGATGACGGTCGTGATGATGGTCTTTATGTTTCCTGCATTGATGATTTTTATCGCCGGTCCTGGTTTTATGGGATTGACCAAGGCACTGGGTAGCGTGGGTTAATTGATGATGCGATTAATCGTGTTTTTCATGAGTTTTTGCTGGTTTGGTTTTATTCAACTGGCACAGGCCGACTTGCTCGGCCAATCAAATGGTGGCACCGCCCCATCCGTGCCTGTCGGCAAGACCGCTAATTTGCCGGAATGCCCGGAGATTTCTGCGTCCGATAATACCCAGCTTGAAATGATCGGCAAGATCGTGCAGGAAAACAGGCCTTATGCCGCGCTGGCTTTCCTTGATGCCTCGCATCTGATTACACCCAAGGCCGATTTGCTCAGGGCGAGCAGTTTGCGCCAGATCAATCAGCTCGAGGCCGCCGCCGCACTTTATCGCAAGCTGGTCGATAGTTGTGTCAGTGGCTTCGCTTATCAAGGGCTGGGTTTGATTTATAACCAGCGTGGGCAGAACGAAGCGGCGGCAAAAAGCCTCGCGATGGCAGCCAAACTGATCCCCATCGATAGCGCGATCCGGGCCGATTATGGCTATGCACTGGCGGTGCTGGGAAAGAACGATGCGGCGTTGAATGAATACTTGACGGCGATCGAACTCAATAACAAGAACCGGCGCGCCATCAACAACCTGCTGCTGCTCATGCTGAAAACCGGTCAACAGGAGAAGGCGCTGCATCTGGCAAAAACCTTTGGCATGACAGCCATGGATCTGGAAAAGCTGAAGCCGGGATTGCAATTGAGCCAGAAGCAGACTGCCGACAGCGCTGATCCCGGATCGCAAGTATTGTCAGTGGGTGGTGTTTGTGAAGGAACATCGTCGAGACCGTGCACCGGAATATTGTCACCTAAGTTGGAAAGGTTACCGAATGAATAAGAATTTTCTGAAAATAATAGTGGCATGGGCCGTATTGGCGGTGGCATTCAATGCCTTCGCCGAAACGGGCACGGTTGCTACCGGACAAAGTCAGGCTAGCGAAGATAGCTATGAAGTCGGCAGCCAAACCCGTCAATGGCTCGATATGCAGCGTGAAGGTTCGCAGGCTTCGCAGCAGGCACAGACCTTGCCCGGACCAGTGATGGATCAGGTGTATCAGCGCTATATCAAGAGCTTCGGCCATCCGATTCCGGACCTCTACGAAGAACATGCAATCGGCCAGCAGTAATTCGCGGCTCCGGCAGGGCGGAGCAATCGGACTGTTCGGCATCATCACGCTATTGCTTGCCGTACTGTTCGTCAGCCTCGTGGTGGATAGCAGCCGGTTGTGGATGCAAAAGCGCCAGCTGCAATCCGTCGCCGATATTGCCGCCATCGAAGCCGCGAAATCGCTGGGTTGTGATCATGAGCTTGCGGATGTGGCTGCGGCAGCACAAGCCGCGGCTAGCGCCAATGGTTTCAATGGCGCTCTTGCCAGTGCTCCCAATGTCGTTGAAATCGGCAGTACTGTAACCAGCGGCGGTATCCGGCAGTTTCAGGCCAATTTGGGCCATGAGGCCGTACGCGTGGTGGCGACGCGCAGTGTCCCAGCCAGCTTGTTCGCCGGTGGTATATTTTCCGAGCAGGTCGTGCTTTCGGCCGAAGCAGTTTCCATCGCCAATGTGCCCATGGCAGCTTTCAGCGCCGGTACTTCCACCGCCGAACTGAATACGCAGGATTCGGCGCTGCTCAATTCGCTGCTGACACAGCTGCTGGGCTCAAACATCAACCTTAGCCTGGTTTCGTATAAAGGCATTGCAGATACCAATATCACGCTCGCCCAACTTATTGCAGCGAAGGGCAATGTGGCCAATGTAGACGAATTGCTCGCGCTTAACCTAACTACGCCACAATTCCTGAGTTTGTTATCGGATGCGATTGCAGCATCGGATACCGCCACCACGACGGCGCTTCAAGCGGTTCAGGCACTGGCCAGCGCTGCTAGCAAGAATACGGTGGTAAGGCTGGGAGATATATTGAATATCGCCGCACCGAATGCTGAGGGTGTGCTGAACGTCGGTATCAATGCCTTATCCTTGATCAATACTACGGCATTGGTGGCCAATGGCCAGAATGGAATCACCTTGCCATTGGCGATCAATGTCGGACCTCTCATTAATACGAGTACTTCTATCAAAATCATAGAACCACCTCAGATCGCCATTGGCCCGCCTGCCGGTGGTAATGGCACTGCCTGCACCATAGTGCACACGGCACAGATTCGCCTGTTAAGTGCGGCTTCCGTGAGTGTGTTAGGACTCGCCAAAATCGATCTCGGTCTCAAGGTGGAGGTAGCGCAAGGCCAGGCCGGCTTGCAAAGCATCAATGACGATGGTTCAAGCACTAATGTAATCATCGATGCGGTGCCTGGAATCGCAGATGTCGAGCTTACCGGCTCGGACGGCACCGGGGCAGCGAGCATTTCCGCATTGCTTGGCCTGATCAGGCTAGCAGAAATTTCCCTGAATTTGCCGCTGACGGATTCGACGGCAGGGGAACTGGACTTCGATGTGCCGCGGCCGGTCAGCGCCAATCTTCCGCAAACACAGTCGACTTCGAGTCAGGTGGCTTCGAGTCTGGCAAATGCATTGGGGACAAGCTCTACATTGAAAGTAAAAATTGTCGGGCTGGATTTGTTTGGAATTGTAGGCAAAATACTTGAGCCAGTCGTTAGGCCATTATTGGTAGCACTGGCGAGCAGCCTGATTGACCCACTACTCAAACTGCTCGGCATTCAGCTGGGTGTACTGACTGTCAATCTCGAAGGCGTGCAGCTGATCCAGCCACAGCCGCTGGTCATCTAACTTAATTATTAGGGGCAATAATGAAAAGCGCCGCTTGATGCGGCGCTTTTTCTTAGGTCAGCTCCTGGCTAATCAGCCATTTGCCGTCGATTTTCTTCAGCATGAGTGTTTTGCTGGTGCGGTCCTGGTAGCTATCCGAACGGTAACTTTGCATGAAGGTCGCCTTGGCGGTATCGCCGCGTTTCAGCACAATCTTCAGCTTGCTGTAATCGACGCTGATCGAATTGGCACCTGTGATGCGCGCGGTGCGCGATTTTACCCACGTGGTATGCGATGCCTCATTCTGGCCGACGAAATCAGCGGTATAGCTGGCGAGGTAGGCCGACATGTCGCGATTTCCCCAGGCTTGTAGCCAGTCGTTGATGGCGACGGTGACTTGATGAACTTGGCCGATATCAGCGCTTTTGGCTTGGCGCGCTACGGGTGCCGGCGCCTTGGCGGCAACAGCGGCTGGCTCGGCAAAGCTCGCCACCAGGTTCGATGCTTGCTGCTGCTTAACATGGGCACGCTGGTTCTTGCCATCGAGCTGTAGCGTCTTGCCGTAGGCTTCGGCAGCCATCTTGATGTAGATGTCGCCGAGGTTTTCCTGGGCGGTTGCATAATCGGGGCGAATCTTGATTACGCGTTCCAGCAGCTTCTGCGCTTTTGCGTAATTTCCCTGATCCGCATAGATCACTGCCAGATTGTTGTAGGGTTCTGGCAGCGTGGGATGCGTTTCTATGATTTGCGTGAATACGGTAATTGCTTCGCTTTGCTGGTTGGCTTGCGCGTAAGCAACGCCTTTGGCGAACTGTGCACGAATGTCTTCGCTGAGCTCGCCGGTGTCATCGGCTGTTTGCGTCTGAGCGGCAATTCGAGACTGATCGAGCGTGGGCTTGAGCAGCTCGTCTTGCAGAGGCGCGGCCGCAATGGTGTTGAGATCGCCGGTATCTTTTCCCGGTGCGAGCTGAATGTCCGCCTGCGCTGGCATGGCGGCACACAGCGCAAGCATGGCTAGCCAGTGCTTGCGCTTCTTCTTGAATAGGTCGACGGGTAAGTGAATCATGTGCAAGACCTAATAGCTGAAGGGAATGCCAAAGTTGATGCTGATGCCCAGATCATCGAGGAAATCATCGCCATCAGTGCCGGATAATGCCTTCGAGATGGAGAAGTCCAGGGTCGAACGCGATGCATCGGCGCTGATCAGGCGAATACCGATGGCGGCGGAGCTGATTTCGTCCTCAAGCGGCGTATTGTTGCTATTGTCGTAGATCTTGGCTGATTCCAGCAGGAAGTAGGGCTGCAAGCCACGTACCTTGTAAAACGGCAGATCGTAAGCGAACGGCAGCGTACGATTGAGCTCGAGCGCGATACCCCAGCCGGAATCGCCAACAATACGGCCCGGCGCGAAGGCACGGCCGTACTGGAAGCCGCCGAAGATGACGCGTTCTGTAATCGGCAGGTTGTTGTCGCTGTACTGGGCCATGGCGGAGATCGACGTGCCCCAGCCTTTCTTGAAAACATTCTTCTGCACGAAATTGCCGACGAACTTGGTGAAGTTAAGATCAATGGGATTGAGGAAGCGGGCGTCAGAGAAGTTGGTGGTAACTTCCTTGGATGCTCCCAGCGAATCCAGGCCTTTCGTCAGCGTCAACTGCAGGCGCCGTCCTTGTGTGTTGGTATTGGCGGAATAGACGCCGCCAATGGCGAGTGTGCGCACATCGGAATTTGTCGTAATGCGCCGTCCGGTGCTGTCACTGCTGATTTCGTCCTTGAAGTTGGTGCCGGCCAGGGTGACGCTACCAATCAGGCTTTGGTTTTTCTTCAACAGCAGCGGGTAGGATAGGGTCGTGCTCAAACGTAGCGACTCTACATTGCGATCCAGTCCGGGACCGATATTGTTTGTTTCCGGGTTGCCGTCATAGGTGGAGGCATCGACGCGCAGCATCAAACCTTCACTGCCTATGGGCTGCGCATAGCTAGCCGCATAGAATTCTTCGTTTTCCTTCGAAATCAGCGTAGACAGCGTAATTTCTTCGGCCAGGCTGGTATTGCCACTGGCTTTCGCCGTGACCACGCCGCGCAAATAAGGGTCTATCGATTCGATGACACCGGTCACGTCAATCGGCTTGCGCGCGACTTTAAGTGCCAGTTCGGTGGAACCGTCGGCCTTTTTCGGCAGCGGCAGCGATGCGCTGATCTTGAGGCCGGGCAGCAGCGACAGCATATTGGTGTAGCGATCCAGCGTCTTCTGGGTCAGCGGCTTTTCTGCCAGCAGGTGATTGGCGATGTCGCGAATCTTCTGTTCGGTCTTGCCCGGGTTGCCTTCAATCGTAACGCCGCTGACATAGCCCTCGATAACGATGACCTTGATGACCCGGGCCTTGAAGTCTTGTATTGGGATGTAGCAGAACGACAGCGGATAGCCGCGGCGCTGGTAAAGATCGGTCACCTTGCGCGACAGCACGATGAGCTCGCCGATGGTGATGTCTTTGTTGGCATAAGGCGCAAAAAAGGCGGCGACCTCGTCGAACGGAATGGCCTTGGCGCCCTGTATACCGAAACTCTCGGGGTGAATGACCGTGGAAAGTACCTTCTGGACTTGCGGAGAAACCGTTCTTTCCTTTTCCACCGTGACCGGGGTATCCGGTGCAATAGGCGGCGTATCGGCTTTAGGTAGCGTATCTACCGGGTTCTCGATCGCAAATGCCGGCTGCGCAGCAGACAGGCAAAAACACAGACTGGCAAGAATTTTTTTTTGGCTAAACATTTGGCTGAACAAGCCTTTGTTTTATTTATTGTCGTGAAAGGGAATGATACACAAAAAAAATCCCGGCGCATGACGCGACCGGGATTTTTTAACTACTTGATATTACAGACCCAGCAGGCCGCCCAGCAGACCGCCATTGGCGCCGGCACTACCCGAGGTCAGTGGCAGCAGGCCATCAGGTCCTACGACCGGATCGAGCAGTGCTTGCTGACCGTCGTTGGCCGGCGTGGTAACTGGCAGCAGACCGCCTTGGCCGATCACAGGATCGAGCAGACCAGCGCCAGCGCCGGTTACGCCGCCGAGCAGGTCGGTTACAGGAGCCAGCAGGCCAGCGGTGTCACCACCGGTTACGCCGCCGAGCAGGTCGGTCACAGGAGCCAGCAGGCCAACGGTGTCACCGCCGGTTACGCCACCGAGCAGGTCGGTCACAGGAGCCAGCAGGCCAACGGTGTCACCACCGGTTACGCCGCCGAGCAGGTCGGTTACAGGAGCCAGCAGGCCAGCGGTGTCAC
>CBILOJ010000053.1:0-10613 GCA_966238525.1 uncultured Methylophilaceae bacterium
CTCGCCGCGGCATACGCCGATATTGCCCGGCAGCTCAGCTGTCCATTTTTCGATGCCGGCAGCGTCACGCCGTCGAGCCACGTCGATGGCATTCATCTCGACCCCGATCAACATCGCTTGCTGGGCAAGGCATTGGCCGATGTGGTCCAGCCGCTGCTGGAACTGGCGAATCCGGGGCATAATCCAGCCTAGCGCTGCAATAAAAACCGGCATTGCTCCGGCATTGCCCAACCAGAACGGAGACTCGTCGCGTATGCCGAATATCTCGGGTTCACTGATGGCCTGGCTGCTGGCGGCCGGTCTTTGCATTACATCCGCTGGCGCTGAAGAGGCCGGCAAGGCGGCAGACACCGCTGACAAGCCGGCGGAGGAAGCGCCGACCATCACCTCGGTTTTCGGCATAGAACCGCTCAAGGTCTATGCCCTGCCGTTCGAGGACAAATATCCCACCGGACCATTCGAGATTCTCGATGACAAGCATTTCCTCTTCGTCGGCAAATGCGGCCAGGTCTATTTCACCCGGCTGGGCGGCAAGCTCGAGCTGGAACATGCGGCAGGCGAACTGCGCAAGCCCGCGGCCGATGATGCAGGCGCCCTCGCCAATCCGGTCTATTGCAAGGAATTCACGGGCGTCAAGGATTCGCTACGCGTCGGCGACAAGCTGTTGGTCGCTTACACCATCTGGGATGCCAAGCTCAACGGCATCCGGCTCGCCGTGTCCGAATTCACGCTCGACACCGCCGCACAAACGCTGGCCTTCACGCGCGACGTCTATGTCAGCGACCCTGCGATCAAGGAGCCCATCCTCGGCAACCAGGTCGGCGGCAAGATGACGCTCGGCGAAAACGACGGCATTCTTTACCTGGCCATCGGCGACTTCTCCCGCCCCGAATTCGTGCAGGACAAGCAAACCTCGCTGGGCAAGGTGCTGCGCATCGAACTTTCCTCGCTGCGCAGCCAGGTCTGGGCTACCGGCATCCGCTCGCCCTCGGGCGGCCTGTTCTACGACCGCAAGTCCAGCCAGCTCTGGCTGACCGATCACGGCCCGCAGGGCGGCGACGAGATCAATCTGATCCAGCGCGACCGCAACTACGGCTGGCCGCTGGTCAGCTACGGCACCATGTACGAACGCGGCGGCATGGGCAACTATTACGGCGGCAACGGTTTCAACACGCACGAGGGCTATACCAAACCGGCCATGACCTTCGTGCCCTCGGTCGGCGTCGGTCCGATTGCGCGCTATCCGGACAACGGCAAGAACGAATACTGGGAAAACGATTACTTCGTTGCCGGCATGGGCGCCAACACGCTGTACCGCATCCGCAAGGAAGACGAGCACCTGGTCTACGCCGAGCCCGTGCTCAAAGGCTACCGCATCCGCTCGATCAAATTCGACAACGCCGGCAATTTCTATCTCAAGACCGACAACAATCAATTGCTGTTGTCCGACAGCAGCAAGAAACGCATGCCGTAAACCGAAAACCTGTATCACCCGAAAAAAGGAATTGTCCCACCCATGACCGACGTTTTTTCCGACAGCAGTCATTGGCTCACCGCCCATCCGGAATTTCACATGCTGCTCGGCCTGTTGCTGTTGCTCCTGCTGGCCTGGCTCTCGAACTGGGTGGTCAAGCACATCCTCGTGCGCGGCGTCTATCGCATGCTGCGGGCGACGCCGGTGGACAAGGCGCTGGCGCGCAATCCGGCTATCCGGCGACTGGCCAATACGGTACCGGCACTGGTGCTGTCTCTCGGCATCGGCCTGGTGCCCGGCGTGGCACCGGCCCTGGTTACCGTCGTGCAGAATGTGGCCAACGCCGTCATCGTGTTGACACTGGCGCTCGCCATCACCTCCGCGCTCAATATCGCCGAGACGCTACACCAGCGACGGCCCGATGCCCATCTGCGGCCAATCAAAGGCTACATCCAGATCATCAAGCTCGTGGTGCTGCTGGTAGCCATCGTGCTTATCATCGCCGTACTCATCGACCGCTCGCCGCTGATCCTGCTGTCAGGCATCGGCGCCATGGCAGCCGTACTGCTGCTGATTTTCCAGGACACGCTGCTGTCGCTGGTGGCCAGCGTGCAGATCAATTCCAACGACATGGTGCGCCTCGGCGACTGGATCGAGATGCCGCAGCTGCATGCCGATGGTTTTGTTATCGATATTGCGCTGCATACGGTCAAGGTACAGAACTGGGACAAGACCATCACCACCATCCCGACCAAGCGCCTGATCAGCGATTCGTTCAAGAACTGGCGCGGCATGCAGGAATCGGGCGGGCGCCGCATCAAGCGCAGCCTTTACCTGGACCAGACCAGCATCCAGTTCCTCGATGAAGAAACCTGCCGCCGTCTGCAGCGCTTCAGCCTGCTAAGTCCTTATCTGCATGACAAGCAGGAGGAACTTGAAGTCTGGAACGCCAAGCTTGCCGACCAGCGCAACGAAATCGTCAACACGCGCCGCATCACCAACATCGGCACCTTCCGCGTCTATGTCGAGCGCTACCTGCGCAACCACCCCGGTATCCATCAGGACATGACGTTCATCGTGCGCCAGCTGGCACCGACCTCGGCCGGCCTGCCTCTTGAGATCTATTGCTTCACCAATACGGTCAGCTGGGTACCCCATGAAAGCATACAGTCGGATATTTTCGACCACCTGCTCGCCATCCTGCCCGAATTCGGCTTGCGCGTATTCCAGAATCCGAGCGGCGCCGACCTGCAATCGCTACGGCCCGTCGTCTGACCGCTCGCGCCAGCCGCCATCGCTGAAAGCGATGCAGTTAGCGCTCGACCCGCGCAAAAGCTCATGTGACCGGCTACGGCAACATACTGCTGCCTGGCCTGTATTTACCGCAACAACAACGACGCCTCACGCCTGATCCGTCTTCTTCAGCGCCTCGGGCTTGTGCGCGGCCTGTGCGCCGGTCTTTTCGCTTTCGACCAGGTACTCCGGATTATCCGGCGACGCCGCCACATGATGCCCCTTGATATCGGTAGGCGAAGTCAGCTTGCGCTTCACCTTGCCCCGTACCGCATGTTGCGAGGCCTGCCATTCCACGTGGTCGCCCTTGCTGAAATCGTTGCTCATCGGTGATTCCTTTCTCGCGCAAAAGTCCATGCTAGGCCGATGCCGCATTTACATACGTTGCCTTTCCAACAGACCGGGGGCGCTTCGGGCGCGAGCCTGATCATGTCTGGCAATCGAACCCGAAACGAGAAAGGACCCATCATGTTGGCAATGAACTACCGGGGGCCGTACCGCGTGCGTGCCGAAGAGAAACCCGAACCCAGGATAGAACATCCGAACGATGCCATCGTGCGCGTCACGCGCGCCTGCATCTGCGGTTCGGATTTGCACCTGTACCACGGCCTGGTACCGGATACGCGCATCGGCACTACCTTCGGCCACGAATTCACCGGCATCGTCGAAGAAGTCGGACCGTCGGTGGAGCGCCTCAAGGTCGGCGATCACGTCTTGGTGCCGTTCAACATCTTCTGCGGCTCGTGCTATTTCTGCCAGAAGGAGCTGTACAGCAACTGCAATAACGTCAATCCCGAGGCCAGCGCCGTCGGCGGCATCTACGGCTACTCGCACACCACCGGCGGCTATGATGGCGGCCAGGCGGAACTGGTGCGCGTACCGATGGCCGACGTCGGCCCTACCGTGATTCCCAAGGATATCGACCTCGACGACGCCGTGCTGCTCACCGACGTCTTTCCAACCGGCTACCAGGCGGCGGAAATGGGCGATATCGAGGAAGGCGATACCGTGGTGGTATTCGGCGCCGGCCCGGTCGGCATTTTCGCCGCGAAGTCTGCCTGGCTACTAGGCGCGGGCCGCGTCATCGTTGTCGATCACGTCGACTACCGGCTCGAATTCGTCAAGAATTTCGCCCAGTGCGAAATAGTCAATTTCAAGTACGTCAAGGATATGGCGATCCATATCAAGCAGATGACCGACTGGCTCGGTGCCGACGTTTGCATCGACGCCGTCGGCTGCGAGGCCGCCGGCAATTTTGCGCAGACGCTGACCGGCATCAAGATGAAGCTGCAGGCCGGCTCGGCCACAGCGCTGCACTGGGCCATCAATTCGGTGCGCAAGGGCGGCACCGTGTCCATCGTCGGCGTCTACGGCCCGACCTTCAACGCCGTGCCGATCGGCAACGCGCTCAACAAGGGGCTGACGCTGCGCATGAACCAGGCCAGCGTCAAGCGCCACCTGCCGCGCCTGATCGAGCATATCCAGGCCGGCCGCGTCGATCCCAAGCAGATCATCACGCACCGCATGCCGCTCGAAGAGGTCGGTGACGCCTATCACATCTTCTCCAGCAAGCTCGACAACTGCATCAAGACCGTGCTGGTGCCGCCCAGCTCGGTTCACTAAGCGCACGAAGCGAAAGGAATATTCATGGAATCGCAAATTGCATCGCAAAGCCGCAAGGATTATTCGCACATCCAGGGCTGGGGTGCCGATCTCGACCACGAGAACCGGCCAGCCTATCCGATGGAAAGAACGCCGCCGCGCCTCGAAGGCGTGCACTGGCACGAGCCCGCGCAGCAGCCGGAAAACGTCAAGATTCTGCACTCGACCGAGCGGCCGGGCCTGACGCCCATATTCGGTACCACGGTACCGCCATCCGGTATCAGCGGCCGTTTGCGAGAGGTCGCCTTCAAGTTCAGCGAAAACGATATCCGGCACTGGATGCTGCTGCTGTTTGCCGATCGCGTCAACATGGTGGAAGGCATAGGCGCCGATCTCAGCCGCGGCCATATTCCTAATCTCTACGCCGAAACCGGCATGCGCTCGGAGTTCAAATACAACCGTGCCGGAGCGATCAAGAAGATGGCTGTTGCAGGTGCCGTGGTCGGCATCGGGCTTTATCTGCTGACGCGTAGCAGCCGGCGTTCCTAGCGCACAACCTAGACGGCGTCGCCGAACACTTCCTGCCACAGGGCACGTACCGCTGCCACCTGAGGTTCGATCCGTGCCAGTTCCACACGCGCCTTGCTCTCCCCCTGCAACCGGATGCCGTGCTGTAGGCTCCGGTAATCGCGATAGGCCTGCGCCGCCGCGCGCGCCTGCTGCTGGCCGATCAGGCCGAGTTCACCCAGCATCTCCAGCAAGGCCATATTGCCGAGGTTGCGCGTGAGCTGCGGATACACCGCAGCATGCGCCAGCACGAGATACTGCACGGTGAATTCGACGTCGACGATGCCGCCGGTGTCGTGCTTGAGATCGAACAGGCCGCTGTCGTTGGGGTGCCCACCGTGCATCTTGCGCCGCATGGCGGCGACTTCCTCGCGCAACTTGGCCTGATCGCGTTCCTGCACCAGCACCTCGTGGCGGATACGCTCGAACGCTTCGCCCACGGCCGCGTTACCGGCGCAGAAACGCGCGCGCGTCAGCGCCTGGTGTTCCCACGGCCAGGCCTTGTGCTGCTGGTATTCGCGGAAAGCGGTCACGCTGCTGACCAGCAGGCCGCTGGCACCGTCCGGCCTTAGCGCCATATCCGTTTCGTAAAGCAATCCAGCCGAGGTCAGGCTGTTGAGCCAGCTGTTGATGCGCTGGCCGAAGCGGGCGTAGGCCTCGCCCGCCCCCTCGCTTTCGTCGTCGTAAAGGAAAATGATGTCGAGATCAGATGCGTAGCCCAGCTCCTTGCCGCCGAGCTTGCCGTAGCCGATCACGGCGAATTGCGGTTGCTCGCGATGACGGCCGCGCAGGTCCGGCCAAATGGTTTCCGACGTAACCTGCAGGATGAGATCGGCTAGCGCACTGAGGTAATCCGACAAGCGGCGCAGCGGCAACTCGCCGGCGATGTCCTGCGCGGCAAAGCGGAAAGTCGTGGCATGCTTGAAATGACGCATGGCATCCATCTGCCGCTCGACGTCGCCGTCGAGTTCCTGCAGGCGCTGGCGCAGTTCGCTGTGCATGGCGTCGAAATCGGGTTCGGCATACAACGTACGCGTATCGAGCAGCTCGTCGAGCAGGATGGGATGCTGGGCCAGATACTGCATGAGCCACGGGCTGGCAGCCGCCAGCTTGACCACCAGTCCCAGCGCTGCAGGATATTCGGCCAATAGCGCCAGATAGCTGGCACGGCGGCAGATGGTTTCCAGCAGGTCGGACACGCGCAGCAGCACGGTATCGGCATTCGCCTCGGTCGCCGCCTGCGCGATCAGCATGGGCATGAGCGCATCGAAACGCTGCCGGCTCAGTTCGGGCAATTGCCGATAACGACTGCCCGTCCGCAGGCTGTCGAGCCGGCGCAAGGTTTCGACGCTGTTTTGATACCCCAGTGCCTGCAGTCGCGCCAGCATATCGCCTTCGGCCATACCGCCCTGCCAGATCTCGGCTACACCGGCCGCAGGCGCCTGCTCGTCGCCGGGGTCGCTGAATACTTCGTCAAAATGATGCTGAACGCGGCTGCGATGCTGTTCCAGCACCGCTTGCAGTGCGGCCCAGTCGGCATAGTTCATGGCGAGCGCAATGCGTGCCCGCGCCGTTTCCGTCGTCGGCAATTCCTGCGTCTGCGCGTCTTCCACGTATTGCAGCCGGTGCTCCAGATTACGCAGAAAAATGTAGGCCGTACTCAGCTCCTGCACCGTAGCCGGCGGCAGCAGGTTTCTCGCCTCCAGCTGTGCCAGCACCGCCAGCGTCGGCCGGATCTGCAAGCCGGCATCGCGCCCGCCGCGGATGAGCTGGAACACCTGGGCGATGAATTCGATCTCGCGAATACCGCCGCGGCCGAGCTTGATGTTGTCGTGCATGTCGCGGCGGTTGACGTCGCGCTGTATTTGCAGCTTGAGATCGCGCATGGAAGCAAGCGCGCCGTAGTCGAGATATTTGCGGAATACAAATGGCCGCAACAGCTGCGCCAGGTTTTCGCCGGGGCCGGCGACGACGCGGCCCTTGATCCAGGCATAGCGTTCCCACTCGCGCCCCTGGCTCTGGTAATACTCTTCGAGCATGGCAAAACTGCAGGCCAATGGGCCTTCCGAGCCGTAGGGGCGCAAGCGCATGTCGACGCGGAACACGAAGCCGTCTTCCGTCAATTCGTCGATGGCTGCGATCAGCTTTTTGGCGAGGCGCGTGAAAAATTCCTGGTTGCTTAAGACCTTGCCGCTTTCGTCGCCGCGGCGCTGGGTTTCGCCGTCCTCTTCAAAAGCGAAAATGAGGTCGATGTCGGAAGAAACATTGAGCTCATCGCCGCCGAGCTTGCCCATGCCGACGACGATCAGCGCCTGCCTGTCGCCATCTTCGCCCACAGGCACGCCGTGCACCGCTTCCAGCCACGGCGTCAGATGCTGCAGCGCGCACTGCAGCGTCACCTCGGCCAGCCGGCTCGTGACCTGTATCACTTCGTCCAGGTTCTGCAACGGTTCAGGCCCGGCCAAACCATTGAGATCGCGCACGATGGTGCGCAGCATGACACGCCGACGCAAACGGCGCAGCGCACGCTTCAACGCGGCTTCGTCAGTGATCTGTTGTTGCGCCAGCCAGTCCCGCATGGCAGACGCAGTCCATGCCGTATGCAGCGTCGATAGCAGTTCAGGCAGCAGCCCGGCCTCGGCGGCAAGCTGGCGCTGCACAAAAGGACTGCAGCGCAGCGCATGCAGGATAAGCGCCTCATCGGCTGTAGGCGTACTGGTTTCGAGCAGGTGGGCGAGTGTGGTCATCCGACTTTGCTGGCGATGATGTTATGATTTGCCCATTCTAAAGCGTTTGCGGCAAACCTTGCCGGAATCGCCCCACAGAGATAACACAACTAAAAGCAGATTAACCGGAGGAGCCATGTCGTCGATTGAATCCATACTGACCGAAACCCGCGTTTTCGCGCCATCCGATACTTTCCGTCAGGCAGCGACCGTTTCCGGCATGGATGCCTACCGCGCGATGTGCGTCAAGGCTGAGCAGGACTATACCGGCTTCTGGGCCGAGCTTGCGCGCCAGGAGCTCGACTGGCACAAGCCGTTCACGCAGGTGCTGGACGACAGCAATCCGCCCTTCTTCCGCTGGTTTCACGACGGCGAACTCAACGCCTCGTACAATTGCCTCGACCGCCATCTCGCCACACGCGGCGACAAGACGGCACTGATCTTCGAGGCCGACGACGGCAGCGTCACCACGGTCAGCTACAAACAGCTGCACGCGCGCGTCTGCCGCTTCGCCAACGCCTTGAAGAAACAGGGCATAACGCAGGGCGACCGCGTCATCATCTATCTGCCGATGAGCGTGGAAGCCATCGTCGCCATGCAGGCCTGTGCACGCCTGGGCGCCATCCACTCCGTGGTGTTCGGCGGCTTCTCGGCCAAGAGCCTGCACGAACGCATTACCGACGTCGGCGCCAAGCTCGTCATCACCGCCGACGGCCAGTATCGCGGCGGCAAGCCGCTGCCGCTCAAGCCCGCCGTCGACGAAGCGCTGGCCATGGGCGGCTGCGAAGCAGTGGAAAAGGTCATCGTCTACCAACGCACCGGTGATCAAGTCGCCTGGAACGAAAACGATCTGTGGTGGCACGAGCTCGAGGCGGCCGAATCCGAGTACTGCGAGCCGGTCTGGGTCAATGCCGAACATCCGCTATTCATCCTCTACACCTCGGGTTCGACCGGCAAGCCCAAGGGCGTGCAGCACTCGACTGCCGGCTACCTGCTCGGCGCCATCACCAGTATCCAGTGGGTGTTCGATCACAAAACCACGGACATTTTCTGGTGCACGGCCGACGTCGGCTGGATCACCGGCCATACCTACGTCACCTACGGGCCGCTTGCGCTCGGCGCGACGCAGGTCATCTTCGAAGGCGTACCGACCTATCCCGATGCCGGCCGTTTCTGGCAGATGATCGAAAAGCACAAGGTCAGCGTGTTCTACACCGCGCCGACCGCGATTCGCTCGCTGATCAAGCTCGGCGGCAACCTGCCCAACCAGTACGACCTGTCCAGTCTGCGCCTGCTCGGCACCGTCGGTGAGCCGATCAATCCCGAAGCCTGGATGTGGTATTACGATACCGTCGGCAGAAAAAGTTGCCCGATTGCCGACACCTGGTGGCAGACGGAAACCGGTTCGCACATGATCGCGCCGCTGCCTGGTGCCATCCCGGCCAAACCCGGTTCCTGCACCTTGCCGCTACCCGGCATCATCGCCGACATCGTCAACGAGGATGGCAGCCCGGTCGAATCCGACAGCGGCGGCCTGCTCGTCATCAAGAAGCCCTTTCCATCGCTGCTACGCACAATCTGGGGCGACCCCGAACGCTTCCGGCGCAGCTATTTTCCCGAAGCACTCGGTGGCTACTATCTGGCCGGCGATTCGGCGCATCGCGACGAAGACGGCTATTTCTGGATCATGGGCCGCATCGACGACGTGCTCAATGTCTCCGGCCATCGCCTCGGCACCATGGAAATCGAATCGGCGCTGGTTGCCCATCCATTGGTGGCGGAAGCCGCCGTCGTCGGCAAGCCGCACGACATCAAGGGCGAAGCCGTCATCGCCTACGTCGTGCTCAAACGCGTCCGGCCCGAGGGTGAAGAAGCAAAGCAGATCGTCGCCGAACTGCGCGAGTGGGTCGGCCGCGAAATCGGCCCGATCGCCAAACCCGACGAGATCCGCTTCGGCGACAACCTGCCTAAAACGCGCTCGGGCAAGATCATGCGGCGCCTGCTGCGCTCGCTAGCCAAAGGCGAGGAAATCACTTCGGATATCTCCACGCTGGACAACCCCGCCATCCTCGAGCAACTCAAACACGCCGTTTCTTGAGGCGCGGCCTGCAGGCGACTGAACGGCTAGCTTGAAGGAAACCAGCGCTCGACGCGATAGCGCGGACCGCTGACCGAAGGCGTGCTGGAATACAGCGCAAAGCATGTTGCCGTCACCGACGGCAACCGCAAGGCGGCGTGGCTATCAAGAAAGTTGGGCACGAGGTTGGACGACGCATGCGGCTTGCAGCGCGCCAGCGTGATATGCGGCCGGTAAGGCCGTGCCTCGACGGCGATGCCGCCCGCAGCCAGCGCCTGGCCAATAACCGCATGCAGTTGCAACAGCGCCGGCTGAGCATCTACACCGGCCCACAGTACCGACCCTCGCCCGAACTGCCCCACGCCTGACAGCAGCACTTCGCAAGGCGGCACCGCCACCTTTTGCAGCAGCGCGGCGACGCATTCGATCTCGGCTTCGCCGATAAAATGCAGCGTCACATGCATCTGCGCCGGGACGACCGGGCGCACGCCGGGCGCCGGCGAAGGTTGCAGATCGGCCAATGCCTGGGTAACGGCTGGCGGCAAGGCAATAGCAGTGAACAGCCTGGGCAACGGGTCTCCCTTACAATGGAAAGCCGCATCTTGTATGCGGCTAGCTAAAACCGCTACAACATGATTTCGCCTGCAGTTTTCACGCCACCATCATGCCTGCCCGCATCGCATAAAACCAGAAGCCGTTCGGGGGAAATTGCGCCCCGCACCAACTCGTTCCGCATTCAATAAACAGCTGCGCCGGCGCGTTTTTTACGCAATCGCACGCACCAGAGATGTCTGGCGATGACCGCAAGCGGCAGCGTCAGGCTCAGCCACGACAGCCAGTGCCAAATGCCGATGCCGAGCAGCGCTGCCAGCAA
>CBILOJ010000054.1:0-10591 GCA_966238525.1 uncultured Methylophilaceae bacterium
CCGGGCCCGGCTTGCGGCAGGCTGTGGGAGTGCTGCCGTTTCTTGATTAAACAGGGCGGAAGTCAGCGTGCATTGCGGCTTTCGAGTAGCGTCCAGCGCTCGGTGAGCGTGAGGATTTCGGCTTCCATCTGCGCCAGCTGCTGTTGCAGATCCTTGATTTCCTGCGGCGCATTACGATAAAAATCGGGGTCGGCCAGCCGCTGCTGCAATGCCGTTTGCTGCGCTTCCAGGGTCTCGATGCGGTCAGGCAATTGTTCGAGTTCTTTTTGCTCCTTGAAGCTGAGCTTGGCGGTAGACGGCTTGACCGTTGCTGCGGGCGTACGCGGTGCGGCTGCCGTTTTGGCGTGGTTTTTCTGCGTGGCCAGTTTTTCCGCCGCCCGTTGCGCGGCATAGCGTTGCCAATCATCGAAGCCGCCGCCGAATTCGGTCAGAATGCCGCTGCCTTCGAAGGCGATCACCTGTGTTACCGTGTTTTCGAGGAAGGCACGGTCGTGGCTGACCAGGAACAGCGTGCCGTCGAATTCCTGCAGCAGGCTTTCCAGCAGTTCCAGGGTTTCGATATCGAGGTCATTGGTGGGTTCGTCGAGCACCAGTACATTGGCCGGCCGCGCGAACAGGCGCGCCAGCAGCAAGCGGTTGCGTTCGCCGCCGGACAGCGATTTCACCGGCGAGCGCGAGCGCTGCGGCGGGAACAGGAAATCTTCCAGATAGCTGATGACGTGCTTGCGCTCATTGCCGATCTGCACGAATTCCGAACCGGGACTGATGGTGTCGGCCAGCGTCGCCTCATCGTCGAGCTGTTCGCGCATCTGGTCGAAATAGGCAATGTTGAGATTGGTGCCGCGCTGGATGCGTCCGCTGTCGGCCTCTTCCTCGCCAAGTATGAGCTTGAGCAAAGTGGTCTTGCCGATGCCGTTAGGGCCAAGCAGGCCGATGCGGTCGCCACGCAGAATACGCGTGCTGAAGTCATGGATCAGCGTTCGGCTGCCGTAGGATTTTTTGACATGATCGAGCTCGGCCACCAGTTTGCCCGAACGCTCGCCGCTATCGAGCGCGAGCTTGACGTTGCCCTGGCGTTCGCGCCGCGCGGCACGTTCCAGCCGCAGCTTTTCGAGATTGCGCACCCGGCCCTCGTTACGCGTGCGGCGGGCCTTGATGCCCTGGCGTATCCAGGCTTCTTCCTGCGCCAGCACCTTGTCGAATTTGGCGGCGTGCGTGGCTTCCACCGCCAGCAACTCTTCTTTCTTGATCTGGTAATTGCTGAAATTGCCGACGAAATCGGTCAAGTGGCCGCGGTCGAGTTCGGTGATGCGCGTCGCCAGACGGTCGAGAAAGCGCCGGTCGTGCGTGATGAACAATACGCTGCCGTTGAACGCCAGCAGCAGTTCTTCCAGCCACTCGATGGCTTCGAGGTCCAGGTGGTTGGTCGGCTCGTCCAGCAATAGCACCTCGGGCTGCATGACCAGCGCACGCGCCAGTGCCACGCGCTTGCGCCAGCCGCCCGATAACGTGGTCACCATGCTGTCGGCCTCGAGGTGCAAGCGGCTCAACACGGCTTCCACGCGCGCTTGCGATTGCCAGCCGTCCTGCGCATCGAGTTCATGCTGCAGTTCCTGCATGCGTCCCATCAAGGCATCGATATCGGCATCGGGCTCGGCCATGTCGTGCGTGACCTTGTGATAATCGACCAGCAGCTTCTGCAGGTTGCCGAGGCCTTCGGCCACCGCTTCGAACACGCTGTGCGCCGGGTCGAGCACGGGCTCCTGCGGCACATAGGCAATGCGCACGGATGGCGCGCGCCACAGCGTGCCGTCATCGAGCTTGGCTTCGCCGGCAATGACCTTGAGCAGGCTGGATTTGCCGGCGCCGTTGCGGCCGATCAAACCGACGCGTTCGCCGGGGTCGAGCTGGAAACTGGCGTGGTCGAGAAGAGGGTAATGGCCGTAAGCGAGACTGGCCTGGTCGAGCGTGATGTAGGGCATCCGTTATTGTAGCAGTCCGGCCGGCCGCGAACGGCTCCAATGTGGCGGAAGCGGTGGGATTCAAACTGGCGGCTAATCGTCCCGCTTGGCGAGCGTCAGGCGCGGCGCATGCTGTACAGCGTAAGCAGGCAGCCGCTAATGGCCACCACGGCCGCGGCCAGCGGTACGGCTTGCAGGCCGAAATCGAAGTGAATGACGGCACCGCCGAGAAAAGCACCGGCAGCGTTGCCCAGGTTGAAAGCGCTCTGGTTGACGGTGGATGCCATCAACGGCGCTTCGGCCGCGCGCCGCATGACGTTGGTCTGCAGACCCGGCCCGACGACGAAGCTCACCATGCCCCAGACAAACGCAGTCAGTATCGCGATCACGGTAAATTGCATGGTCCAGGCGAACAGCAGGCTGATCAGCGCCATGCCGAGCAAACCGCCGGCGATGGTCGGCAACAGCCGAAGGTCGGCCAGTTTGCCGCCGAGGTTAAGGCCCAGCGTGGCGGCGATGCCCAGCAGTACCAGCACGAAGCTCACCGTGTGGGGCTTGAGCATGGCTTCGTCTTCGAGGATGGGCGTGATATAGGTGAAAACCGTGAATACGCCGGCGAAACCGACGGCGGTAATGGCCATGGCCAACAGCGTTTCCGGGTGCATGAGCGCGCGCATCTCGTCGCGGATGTCGGGGCGTGCCATGGCGCTGAGGTCGGGGATGAAGCGCCAGATCGCCGCCATCGCGACCAGGCCGCAGGCAGAGACGGCCCAGAACGGCAAGCGCCAATGGGTAGCCTGGCCAAGCAGCGTGCCCAACGGCACGCCTAGCACGTTTGCCAGCGTCAATCCGGTGAACATCAAGGCCAGCGCCCGTGAGGACTGGCCCGGCGGTGCCAGGTAGAAAGCGACCACGGCGCCGATGCCGAAGAACGAGCCGTGGCTCAGGGCGCTGAAAACGCGGGCCGCGGCCAATAGTTCGTAATTGGGCGCCAGCGCGCACAGCGCATTGCCCAGCGTGAAGACGCCCATCAGCACCAGCAGCGTCAGCTTGCGCGGCCAGCGGATGGTGAACGCCACCGCCAGCGGGCCGCCGATCACTACGCCCATGGCGTACACCGTCACCAGATTGCCGGCGGCAGGGATGGAAACGTCGAGCCCGCGCGCGATGTCGGGCAGCAGCCCCATCGGCAGGAATTCGGTCATGCCGATGCAGAAGGCACCGGCAGCCAGGGCCAGCATCCAAGGTCCCATGTCTGGTATTTCCGTGAGTTGAGGAAGGTGATTCAGGAGCGTCGCTTGGGCATGACGCCCAGCGGCCGTGTCTTGCTACTGGCAGTGGCGACAGACGAAGATGGCGCGCAGCTACAAGCGATACCCTGATGACGCAGCGGCGGCTATTCTAATGCATCCGCTCGCGGCCGTATGTTCAACTTTGCTGCCAGCTGGCCTTGCGTTTCATTTCTCCCCACTTGCCCTTGCCGCCGAACAGCCAGCGGAAGAGTCCCATGAGCCGCCATACCGAATTGAGTTGGCGGTAGCCGAGGTTTTCGGCGACCACGGCGAACAGCAGCCACAGCAGATGGCGCGGCTTCTTGTAGAGACTGAATGATATTTCCTCAAGCAGCAGGCCCGACACCGACAGCAGGATGCCGAAGCCGACCGCGGTGAACAGGAAGACCGCGAATATCTGCCACGAGATCATGCCCAGTACGAAGAACAGCGTCATCAGCACATAGCCCAGCACTTCGAGCAGCGGCCCCAGCCATTCGAACAGCATCATGAACGGGAAGCTGATCCAGCCCGGCACGCCGCCGTTGCGGCTGAACATGAGGCCGAAGTTGCCGGCCAGGCTTTCGCCCAGGCCGCGCTGCCAGCGCACACGCTGGTTCTTGAGCGTGCGCAGGTCCTCGGGCGCCTCGGTCCAGCATACCGGGTCAGGCAGGAACACCACGCGATAGGCCTTGCGCTGGCGGCGCAGCACACGGTGCATGCGCACCACCAGTTCCATGTCCTCGCCCACGGTATCGGTGCGATAGCCGCCCACCTCGATGACGGTTTCCTTGCGGAACACGCCAAAGGCGCCCGAGATCACCAGCAGGCCGCCGATGGCCGACCAGCCCATGCGGCCGAACAGGAAGGCGCGCAGGTATTCCACCACCTGGAACAGGGCCAGCAGGTTGCGCGGCAGGCCGATACGGGTCAGGTAGCCGCCGCTGACCTCGCAGCCGTTGGCGATGCGCACGGTGCCGCCGCTCGCCACCACGCGCTGGTCTTCGAGGAACGGGTAGACGATGCGCTGCAGACTGTCGCGCTGCAGCACGGTATCGGCGTCGACGCCGCAGAACAGCGGGAAGCGCGAGGCATTGATGCCGGCATTGAGCGCATCGGCCTTGCCGCCGTTTTCCTTGTCGATCACGCGCAGATGAGGAAACGTGACCGAGCGGTAAATGCCGCGCACGGGCTTGGCGGCCACGCGTTCGCAATAGGCCTCGGGAAACGGCTGCAAGGCGAACTCACGTTTGAGGACTTGCAGCGTGTTGTCGCGCGAACCATCATTGACCACCACGATCTCGTAGTCGGGATAATTGAGCTGCAGCATGGAACGCAGCGATGAGGCGATGGTAGCTTCTTCGTTGTAGGCCGGCACCAGCAGGCTGATCGGCGGCTGCAGGCCCGAGCTGATTTGCGGCAGCGATTCCAGCGCGCGGCTGGCGATGTAGGGACGCAATGTGACGAGCGAGGCCAGATTAAGTATCAGATAGCCCAGGTTGAGCGCCAGGAAATAAGCCAGAAAGAACCACTGGCTGATTTCCACTACGAGCTGCCAGTTGATGGCGTTCACAGATAGCTCCGTTCGGCCATGACCTGCTGCAATATGTCGCGCGCGTAGCGGTCGGCATGCGCGGCCTGCAACCGGCGCGGTTCATCCGCCTGCAGATAGGGTGCATTGACGATGGCCTGCGCTGCCCGATAACGTACCCACCATTCGGGCGCGCCCAGCAGTTGCAGCAAACAGGGGAGGTCTACGCGGCTGCCCAGCCGCCGCAACGCATTCGCCACCTGCACGCGCACAATCCAGTCAGGATGACTTGCATGCGCGCGCACCAGGTTTAGGCAGGCGGGATCATTGAGCATGCGCAGGCAGGCGGCGATGACTTCAGGCTGCGTGCTGTTGCGCAGCAGCTCGGCCAGGAAGGGCAGAGGCTGGTTGAAACCCATGGCCTCTACCAGGCGCAGCAGGCGCACCAGATAAGGTGCCTGGGCCGCGGCGGCCTCGGCTACCGCTTCGAGGAAGCGTTCGACGAAGGGCTGCTCGACTTCCTTGAGCATGACGGCGAGGCGGGCCGGGGGCCAGTCGCGGCGGCGGATGATGAGCGGGATGACGACCTCGGCCGCCGCTGCGGCGTCTATCAACATGAGCGCGCGGGCCGCCGTAATCGACAGTGCCGGCGAGTCGTCGTGCGCGAGCGATGCCAACTCGTTCCAGGCTTCGCTGCCGTGCGCGTGCCCGAGGGCGGTGGCCACGACCAGCTTCTGCTGCGTGCTGCCACGCTTGAGCATGCGGCACATGGGAGAGAGCAGCTGCTGCGCATGCAGCATGTCGTTGAGCGCGTGCTTGGCCTCGCCGCGCAATGATTCATGAAAATGCAGCCATAAATAAAGGAAATCGATCAGCTCAGCTGACCGTACCGCGGGCGGCGCCACCTGCTCGCCGATCAGCGCCTTTGCCAGCAGCGGCTGCCAGATGTTCAGCAGTTGCCGCTTGCGGCGTGCGCGCCAGGCTTGCGCCGTGCGTAACAGCGCGATGATCAGGATGGTCAGCGCCGCCAGCAGGAACGAAACCAGGCCGGCCCAGAACGCATAGCGCACGAACGGATCAGAATGCGCGGCGAAGTCCAAGCCTGAATCCGCTGCGTTCGTAAAAGCTGCCTTGCCGGGTCTTGCTCAGTTCCCAGCTGACGGCCCACTGCTGGCTGAGCCAGTGGCGCCCGTTGATGCCGTAGGTGTAGACGTCGCTGACGATGAAATTCGACTGGAACTCGTCCGATTCCTCGCCGCGGCCATAGGACAGCGTGGCAAAGCTGATGTCGTCGTAGTAGTAGGAAAATTGCACGCGATGGTTATACAGCGTGTGGCCGCTGATGGAAGTAATGGTCGGACTGTAGCCCAGCCGATATGAGCCGAAATAGTATTCGAGGTTCAGCGGCAGCTGCGTCGCCGTCGCGGCATTGTATTCGGCATGACGCACACCGCCGGATACCACCCAGCCCTTGCCGAGGGCATATTGCAGCGAAGCCAGCGCCGTATTCCTGGCCACCACTTCATGCGCCGGACTGTAACTGGCTTCCGCATTCAAGGTCAGGCGCGGCGTCAGCGGATAGTAGAAACCTGCCAGCAGTTCGTGGTCGGTTTGGTCGAAGCGCTGGCTGCGAGTCAGTGCGCCATATGCGATCTGGCGCGGCGCGAAGCGATATTCGTAGTCGAGCTGGACGCCTTGCCAGTGGTCGTAGTCGCCGGACAGATAGTCGCGGAACGTACTCAGTTCGATCTGCTGCTTCTGCACAATGCTGAACCGGCGGTCCACTTCCTGGATCAGCCGCGCACCGGGTGGCGGCGCAACCTCCTGTGTCACGGCGACGATGTTCCATGTCTGCTGCGGAAAACGCTGCGCCGCCTCGTCCTGCAGGGCAAGGGCCGCTGTTTGCTGCTCAGGCCCGAGCGCCGCCAGCGTCAGCACTTCGGTGCGCCAGATATCGGGATCGCCGGGATTTTTTTCGCGCGCGCGGCTGATGACGGGCAATGCCTGATCGGGCTGGCTGTTGCGCAGTCTGGCCTGCGCCAAACCCAGCATGTAATCGGTATTGTCCGGATCGTCCTGCAGCAACTGACCATATTCCGCGGCTGCGGCCTCGAAATTTCCCTGCCAGAGCAGACTGCGCGCGAGCAGAAAGCGCGCTTCGGCCTGTTGCGGTTCTTGCGCCAGCACTTGGCGCAGCATCTGCTGCGCTTCGTCGTGCCGCTCGTTCTCGATCAGTTGGCGCGCCTCATCCAGGGTCTCAGCCATTGCCGGACTGCTCAGCAGACTAAAACTCAGCAATAAGGCCGACAGCAGGGCGGGCCTGCGCAGTCTAGAGAGCACGTCGGACATGGCGGCGGATACGGGCCAGTAATTCGTTCGGTTGGAAAGGTTTGACCACGTAATCGCTGGCGCCGAGTTCCAGCGCGCGCACGATATCGCTTTCGTGGGATTTGGTGGTCAGCATGATGACTGCGCTGCGCTCCCAGCCGGCTTTCTGCCGAATCTGTTGCAGCAGCTCGATGCCGTCGACATAAGGCAGCATGATGTCGAGCAGAACCAGCGCCGGTGCAGTGCTCTCCTCGATGGCAGTTTTCGCGCTGCGGCCTTCGGCTAGCAGACGCGGCGTATAGCCTTCGCGTTCGAGCAGAAACTCGAGCAGCATGCCGATGGAAGGATCGTCCTCGATGATGAGGGCAACCGGCGTCGTTGTTGGGTTGGGGTCCATGTGGGGTTTGTCGATGGGTGGAACTGCTACTTTAGTGAATCCGGGCAAAAAAGTCTAAAACGCCGCTCAAGTTCGACGCCGCGGCGCCGTTTAGAGTCTGTTCGGGTCCGCGTTTCGCTCCCGACAAACCCCTTCGGAATGTGGTGTTATGATACTCAAATCCACGCGTGAACAGGCGCTGCTGCACCTCATGAAATTCAGCCAGTCCGACCGCCC
This sequence comes from uncultured Methylophilaceae bacterium, assembly GCA_966238525.1. Lineage (GTDB taxonomy): Bacteria > Pseudomonadota > Gammaproteobacteria > Burkholderiales > Methylophilaceae > CBILOJ01. Next base: position 7,705 of record CBILOJ010000054.1, read on the forward strand.
CATTCTGATCATCGTCGCCAGCATGATCCTGCTGATCTGCTTCGCCGTCTGGAGCTATCTGCGGCTGCTGGAAACGCAGAGCTGGAGCCTGCATACCTATCGCGTGCTGGCCGAGATAGCCGAAGTTGAAACGCTGACGCGTCAGGATCGCGGGCTCAATCTCTGCGTAGCCATCGGCGATGCGCGTTTGATCGAGGCGTCAGGCTGGGAACGCCAGCTCGACGTCCGGCTGCAGCTGCTGAAATTGCTGTCACGCGATAACCCGTCGCAACAGGCCAATATCGCCGAGCTTGAGCAGGCGGTAGAGCGCTGGCGCCACGACTATGTCAGGCCGATGCAAGCGCTCTGCCGGCGTGTACAGAGCGGCGAAATCGCGCCCAGCGTGGAACTGAGCATAGCCGGTGTCGGCATGGAACACCGTATCCGCATCAAGACGCTGCTGACCCGTATCGGCGACAAGGAACAGATCCTGTTGACCGAACGCCAGCAGCAGGCAAATGATTTCCGCATCTTCACCAGTGTATTGCTGCTGCTGGGCATCGTCGGTATTGTGCAGCTCATCTGGACATTTGTCCGTTCACAGATACGGACGACGGCTGCACTGGAAAACGCCAATTGGCAGTTGCAGCAGACGCTGCGTGAGCAGCAGCAAACCCAGACCGAGCTGGCGGATTCGGAAGCCAGGGCCAATGCCGTGGTCAATAACGTATCCGATGCTATTGTCATCTTCGATACTGCGGGCATTGTTCGGCGGTTCAATCGTGCGGCTGAACGCATCTTCGGCTATCGTGGCAACGAGATCGTCAACCACAATGCACTCATGCTGTTTCCGCCCGAGCAGACGGTGATCGACCTGCAGGATTTCGCCCAGTTCGAAGACACGCAGGAGGCCTGCGTGATCGGCAGCCTGGACTGGACGCTGGAAGGGCTGCGCCGCAATGGCGAGCGTTTTCCGCTGGAGCTGACCTTGAGCCAGATGCGCCTCAACGAGCGCGTGTTCCTGATCGCGCTCATGCGCGACATTACCGAACGGCGCCGCATCGAAATCATGAAGAACGAGTTCGTTTCCACCGTCAGCCATGAACTGCGCACACCGCTGACGGCGATCCGCGGCGCGCTCGGGCTGATCAATGGAGCGATGTCGGCGCAATTGCCTGACCCGTTGCGCAACCTGGTCGCCATCGCCATGAGCAACAGCGAACGGCTGGTACGGCTGATCAATGACATTCTTGATATCGAGAAGATCGAGGCCGGCCACATGCGCTTCGATATCACGGTGCTGCCCTTGCTGCCGCTGCTGCAGCAGGCGATCCAGGCCAATCAGGCTTATGCCGAACAATACAAGGTCAGGCTGCGCCTGCGCGAAGGCCTGCCCGATTGCCTGGTACGGGTCGATAGCGATCGCCTCATGCAGCTCATGGCCAACCTGTTGTCCAACGCGGCCAAATTTTCGCCGGAAGGCAGCGAAGTCGAGGTCGACGTTACCGCGCAGGACCGGGAAGTCAAGGTCAGCGTGATCGATCGCGGGCCGGGTATTCCGCTGGAATTCCAGCAGAAGATGTTCCAGAAGTTTTCGCAGGCCGACAGCTCCGATACGCGCATCAAGGGCGGCACCGGCCTGGGCCTCAGCATCAGCAAGGCGATCGTCGAACATATGGGCGGCAGCATCGGTTTCGACAGCGAGCCGGGGCAGGGCACCAGCATGTACTTCACGCTGCCGCTGCTGCGGACCGAACCGATATCGGCGCCGTTGACCGCCACCGATGCCATTACGGCGCCGCGCCTGCTCGTCTGCGAGGACGATGTCGACATCGCGCACCTGTTGCAGCTGATGCTGCAGCAGGCCGGTTATGTGGTCGACGTCGCCTATGACGCCGATCAGGCGCTCAAGATGCTGCTGGCGGGCGATTATGCCGCCATGACGCTGGATATCGATTTGCCCGGCAAGAACGGCATGAGCTTGCTGCGTGAACTGCATCAGCATGAGAAAACACGCATGCTGCGCGTGGTGGTGGTCTCCGCCAAAACCCAGGAGGCGCGAGAACTCATGAGCAGACAGACGCAGCGCGAAGAAGGCATGATGATCGTCGACTGGATAGACAAACCTATCGACCAGGACCGGTTGCTGCAAGGCGTCGGCATTATCCAGCCCGATGCCAGCGGACCGCTGCGGGTGCTTCACGTCGAGGACGACGCTGACGTGCGTAGCGTCATTGCCGGCATGCTCGACGAGCAATGCCGGATCACGGCGGCTTCCACGCTGGCGGAAGCAATGCAGCTGACCGCAAGCACGCCGTTCGACGTGATCATACTCGATGTCGAACTGCCTGACGGCTCCGGCCTCGACTTGTTGCGGCATCTGTTCCTGAACAAGATTACTACGCCGGTGGTGGTATTTTCCGCGACGGAGCTGAATGCACAGCACGCAGCCGCGGTCAGCGCCAACCTGGTCAAGGCACGCACCACCGACCAGCAACTGCTGGATACGATACTGGGCCTTGCCGGCCGCGGACGGCATAACGGCACTGCATCCGGAGAAAAGGAGCGGAATGGCTGAAACCCTGCACCGACTGGCTTACGTCGAGGACGAAGCCGATATCCGCACGATCGCGCAGATGGCGCTGCAGCTCATGGGCGGATATGAAGTCGCGCTGTACGCGTCCGGCGAGGAAGCTTTGCTGAAATTGCCGCACGCGTTGCCGCAGTTGCTGTTGATGGACGTCATGATGCCGGGTCAGGACGGGCCCAGCGTGCTTCAGGCCATGCGCCAGGTGCCGGCACTGCAGGATCTGCCGGTAATCTTCATGACGGCCAAGGCGCAGCAGGCGGAGGTCGATCACTACAAATCGCTGGGCGCGCTCGGCGTCATCACCAAGCCGTTCGATCC
>CBILOJ010000055.1:0-10216 GCA_966238525.1 uncultured Methylophilaceae bacterium
AAACCTACCGCGAGAACATGTTCACCACGGCTTCCGAGAATCGCGATTACGCGGTCAAGCCGATGAATTGCCCAGGGCACGTGCAGATTTTCAATAGCGCCCTGCATAGCTATCGCGAACTGCCGCTGCGGCTGGCCGAGTTTGGTTCCTGTCACCGCAACGAGCCTTCCGGTGCGCTGCACGGGCTCATGCGCGTGCGCGGTTTCACCCAGGACGATGCGCATATTTTCTGCGCCGAAACGCAGATCGAAGCGGAGGTTTCCGACTTCATCGTCATGCTGTATCAGGCCTACAAGGATTTCGGTTTCAGCGATGTCCTGGTCAAGCTGTCGACGCGGCCCGAGCAGCGCGTCGGCACCGACGAAACCTGGGACAAGGCCGAGGCCGCGCTGGCTGCCGCGCTCGACAAGAATCAGCTGCAATACGAGTTGCAGCCGGGTGAAGGGGCTTTCTACGGGCCCAAGATCGAATTCACGCTCAAGGATTCCTTGGGCCGCCTGTGGCAATGCGGCACCATACAGCTCGACTTCAATATGCCGGAGCGCCTCGGCGCTGAATATGTGGCCGAAGACAATTCGCGCAAGGTGCCAGTCATGCTGCATCGCGCCATTGTCGGGTCGATGGAACGCTTCATTGGCATTCTTATCGAGCATTACGCCGGTGCGATGCCGGCTTGGCTCTCGCCCGTACATGCGGTCGTGCTCAATATCACCGATGGCCAGGCCGACTATGTGTCGCAGGTGGTGGCGGAGCTCAGGAAAAAAGGCCTGCGCGTCGAATCGGACTTGAGGAATGAGAAAATAACCTATAAAATTCGCGAACATAGCTTGCAGAAGCTGCCTTACCTGCTGATTGCCGGTGAGCGCGAAATGCAAAGCGGTCAAGTGGCCGTGCGTACCAGACAAGGCGAAGACCTGGGTTCCATGCCATTACAGGCGTTTGTAGAACGTCTGCAGGGCGAGATTGATGCCAGGACTTAACTGCCGCCGGTAGCGCGGCCTTGCTTATTTTTGAATAGGAGAATTTGCGATAGCTCAAGACAAAGATGTGAGAATCAACGGCGATATCACCGCGCCGCAGATTCGGTTGGTGGGTGCGAATGGCGAGCCGCTCGGTATCGTCAGCCTCAATGAAGCGCTTGCACAAGCGGAAGAAGCCGATATCGATCTGGTTGAAATCGCGCCTCAGGCCGCGCCGCCAGTATGCCGCCTGATGGATTACGGCAAGTACAAGTATGCCGAAAGCAAGCGGCAGCACGAAGCCCGTCTTAAGCAAAAGCAGGTTCAGGTCAAGGAAGTAAAATTCCGCCCGGGAACGGACGAGGGTGATTACAAGATCAAGCTGCGCAATCTGATCCGCTTCCTGCAGGAAGGGGACAAAGCCAAGGTAACCTTGCGTTTCCGCGGCCGCGAAATCACCCACCAGGAGCTCGGCCTTGCCTTGCTCAAGCGCGTGGAAGCGGATTTGCAGGAACATGCGGTGGTCGAGCAATTCCCGAAGATGGAAGGGCGGCAGATGGTGATGGTGGTCGCTCCGCACAAGAAACCGAAATGAATTCGGGGTTTCGATGCTAGTCGATCGGAACCCGAGCAACCAGGTGTGACGCGGCTTTAAAGGCATGCCCGATCACGCTTTAAATTACTCTAAAGGAGAACAAAATGCCCAAGATGAAGACCAAGAGCGGCGCCAAGAAGCGCTTCAAGTTCTTGGGGAATGGCAAGGTCAAGCGTACCCATTCGCACCTGCGCCACATCCTCACCAAGAAGACCACCAAGCAAAAGCGTAAGCTGCGCGGCACGGCCATCATTTCTTCCACCGACGTCAAGCGCGTACGCGCCATGATGCCGACTCAGTAAGGGAGAGAGAAGATGCCTAGAGCCAAACGTGGTGTTATCGCCCGCGCCCGCCATAAGAAAGTCCTGAACGCTGCCAAGGGTTACCGCGGCCGCCGCAAGAACGTTTACCGCATCGCCAAACAGGCGGTGATGAAGGCTGGTCAATATGCTTACCGCGACCGCCGTCAGAAGAAGCGTCAATTCCGTACCTTGTGGATCGCCCGTATCAATGCCGGCGCCCGCGAATGCGGTTTGACCTACAGCCGTTTCATGAACGGATTGAAGAAGGCTGCGATCGAAGTGGATCGCAAAGTGCTGGCCGACCTGGCCGTTTTCGACAAGCCGGCTTTTGCCAAGTTTGTTGAATTGGCTAAAAACGGCCTCGCTGCTTAATCGCAAGCACGATGAAAAAGGAGGCCGCAAGCCTCCTTTTTTTTGCCGATTACGAAGGTAAATCCCGGATAGTTTGTTTGTGGCGTCTCGCCCAAGACATTGCCTATCTGTATGATGTGGCTTGCATTATTTCAGCGGGCAGCAGTTTGAATGACGCCCGCTAAGTGTTAATTACAAAGCCTACGACAATAACCAAAATGCAAATACTGGATCAAATCCTGCCGCAAGCCCAGGCCGAGTTCGCCGCTTGCGCCACGATGACCGAGCTCGAGCAGGCCAAGGCGCGTTATCTGGGCAAGAGCGGTCTGCTGACCGAGCAACTCAAGGGGCTGGGCAAGCTCAGCGCTGAAGAGCGGCCGGCGGCCGGCGCCGCTATCAACGTGGTTAAACAAGGCGTGGAAGAGGCGCTCAAGACACGCCGCGATGCCATGTTGCAGGCCGAACAGGAAAAACAATTGGCCAGCGAGGCGCTGGATGTCACCTTGCCGGCGCGACAACGCGGCGAGGGCGGTCTGCATCCGGTCACGCTGACTCTGAATCGCATCGAACAGTTGTTCCGCTCCATTGGTTTCGCCGTGGCCGAAGGTCCGGAAATCGAAACCGACTTCTACAATTTCACCGCGCTCAACATTCCCGAAGACCACCCGGCGCGTGCCATGCACGATACGTTCTATATCGACGACAAGCATGTGCTGCGCACCCATACCTCGCCGGTGCAGGTGCGCTACATGCAGGCGGCGCTCGAGGCGCAGAGCGGACCGCCGCTCAAGATCATCGCACCGGGCCGCGTCTACCGTGTCGATTCCGATGCCACCCATTCGCCGATGTTCCACCAGGTAGAAGGCCTGTGGGTCGACGAAAACATCAGTTTCGCCAACCTCAAGGGCGTAGTGCAGGATTTCCTGCAGCGCTTCTTCGAAAGCGATGATCTCGAAGTGCGGTTCCGGCCGTCATTCTTCCCGTTCACCGAACCTTCGGCCGAGATGGACATGAGCTGGAAAGGCGGCTGGCTAGAGATCGGCGGCTGCGGCATGGTGCACCCGGAAGTGTTCCGTCATGTCGGCATCAACGGCGAGCAATACCGCGGCTTCGCTTTCGGCCTCGGCGTCGAGCGCCTGGCCATGCTGCGTTACGGCGTCAATGACCTCAGATTGTTCTTCGAGAACGACCTGAGATTCCTCAAACAGTTTAACTAGAGTCGCCATGCAATTTTCCGAACAGTGGCTACGCCAGCACGTCAATCCCGATCTCGACAGCCATGCCCTGAGCCACATCCTGACCATGGCCGGGCTCGAAGTCGAAGGGCTGGAGTCGGTAGCGCCTGATTTCAGCCAGGTTGTCATTGCCCGTATCGTGAGTGCCGAAAAGCATCCTGATGCCAATCGTTTGCAGGTCTGCATGGTGGACATCGGTGCCAGCGAACCGTTACAGATCGTTTGCGGTGCGCCCAATGCCCGCGTTGGCCTGATAGCGCCATGTGCCCTGGTTGGCGCCAAATTGCCCGGCTTCGACATCAAGCAGGCCAAGGTGCGCGGCGTGGCTTCGTTCGGCATGCTGTGTTCGGCCAAGGAACTGGGGCTTGCCGAGGACAGCGCCGGTTTGCTGGAATTGCCAGCCAATGCGGCCGTCGGGCAGGATATCCGCGAATACCTTGCGCTCGACGATAAATTATTCACGCTCAAGCTCACGCCCAACCGCAGCGACTGCCTGAGCATCGTCGGCGTCGCGCGTGACGTGGCCGCCTTGACCGCGAGCCCGTTGCAATTGCCTGAGGTCACCGAAGTGCCGGTGCGTTTGGCGGCACAACTGGACGTCAAGGTCGGCGCGCCGGCAGCCTGTCCGCTCTATACCGGTCGCTTGATTCATGGTGTGGATGCCAGTGCGGCCACGCCAGACTGGATGGTGCGTCGCCTCGAGCGCGGCGGTATACGCAGCATCAGTGCCATCGTCGATATTACCAATTATGTGCTGCTGGAAATGGGGCAACCGCTGCATGCTTTCGATGCCGCCAAGCTGAAAGGCGGCATTGATGTGCGCCTGGCGCAGCCGGGCGAAAAACTCCAGCTGCTCAATCAGCAGGAGGCGACGCTGGCCACCGATATGCTGGTCATTGCCGACAATAGCGGCGCAGTTGCGCTGGCGGGCATCATGGGCGGTAATGCCACCGCGGTCTCGGATGCGACAACACAGATTTTCCTCGAAAGTGCATTCTTCAGCCCAGCCGCCATTGCCGGCAAAGCGCGTCGACTGGGCTTGAGTACCGACTCCTCATACCGTTTCGAGCGCGGTGTGGATTTCGGCGTCACGCGACAAGCGCTGGAACGTGCCAGTGCGCTGATTCTGGAAATCTGCGGCGGTGAAGCCGGACCGGTAACGGAAGTGCAAGGCCAGTTACCCGAGCGCAAGCCGGTGCGCCTGCGCTTGGCGCGGCTCGTCGCTGTGCTTGGTATTCCGCTGGCCGAATCGCAGGTGGTGCAGTTGCTGGATCAGCTCGGTTTCAATTATCGCCATGTCGATGGCAGTTTCGACGTTGTACCGCCAAGCTACCGCTTCGATATTGAAATCGAAGAAGACCTGATCGAGGAAATCGCGCGACTGCACGGTTACGACAAGATACCGGCGACGCCGCCTGTAGCCGAGTTGCTGATGCTGCCGACGCCAGGTGACAGGCTAAATCCTTCCTGGCTGCGTGACGCCATGGCCGCCCGCGGCTATCAGGAAATTGTCGGTTACAGTTTCGTCGACCTGGCCTGGGAGCGCGATCTGCTCGGCAACCAGCAGCCTGTCGCTCTCAGAAATCCGATCGCCAGCAATATGAGCGTTATGCGCTCCAGCCTCTGGGGCGGCCTGATCGATACGCTGGTCTACAACCTCAACCGCAAGCAGGAGCGCGTGCGCCTGTTCGAGGTCGGTGCGACCTATGCTGCCGGTACGGCGGGATTCGATGAAACCGTGCGTATTTCGGGTCTGGCCTATGGCGATGTGGCGCCTGAGCAGTGGGCCGAGGCAGCACGCGAGATCGACTTCTTCGACGTCAAGGCCGAGGTCGACCTGCTTACGAACGAACAAGCCGAATATCATGCTGCGGCGCATCCAGCATTGCACCCGGGACAATCCGCCCGGGTTGTGGTGAATGGCCGGGCCATCGGCTGGCTGGGAAAACTGCATCCCCGGTGGCAACAGCATTACGGACTGCCGCGAGGTGTCGTGCTGTTCGAGCTCGATGTTGAGCCGCTGTTGGCGCGTGCGTTGCCGCAATACACGGAAGTGCCGAAATTTCCACCCGTGCGTCGTGATCTTGCCGTACTGGTTGACGAAAATGTGACGGTGGAAGTCTTGCTGAGCAGCATGCGCCAGGCCGGAACTCCACTCGTTGAAGCGATAAAATTGTTCGATATATACCGTGGCAACAGCGTGCCGCAAGGCAAAAAAAGCCTTGCATTTCTGGTGCTTATGCAAGATACTCAAAAAACTTTAACGGACCGAGAAGCCGACGAGGTGGTGACAAAACTCCTGGACATCATCGTGCGCCAGCACGGCGCAGCATTAAGAACATAGTACGCAGGCAAGGGAAGGCATGACATTAACAAAAGCTGATCTGGCCGATCTGCTGTTCGAGCAGGTCGGATTGAACAAACGTGAGGCCAAGGATATGGTCGAAGCGTTCTTCGAGGAAATCCGCATGGCGCTCGAAGCAGGCGATTCTGTCAAACTGTCCGGTTTCGGCAATTTCGAATTGCGTCAGAAATCGGAACGTCCCGGCCGCAATCCAAAAACCGGCGAAGAAATACCGATTACCGCACGCCGCGTGGTCACTTTCCATGCGAGCCAGAAACTCAAGAGCAAGGTAGAGGAGGCCTATGCTGGAGCCAGCAGCTAAAGTCCAGCTGCCGCCAATTCCCGCCAAACGCTATTTCACCATAGGCGAGGTCAGCGAGCTTTGCGGCGTCAAGCCGCATGTGCTGCGTTACTGGGAACAGGAATTCACCCAGCTCAAGCCGGTCAAGCGTCGCGGCAATCGCCGCTATTACCAGCACCACGAAGTGCTGCTCATCCGTCGTATCCGCGAATTGCTCTACGAACAAGGCTTCACCATCAGTGGGGCGCGCAATCGTCTTGAAGACCATGCAGTCGGCAATGATGCCGAAGCGATCCCGTCTGCCGCTGTCCAATCTGCCCAGGCGACCGTGCCTGCCATCGATGTCGGCGCTTTGCGCAACGAGCTGTATGCCGTGCTGGACCTGCTCGAGCCGAAACGGTCTTAATTCCTTATCTGTAGTTTTCCGCGTCCGCGCTTTCCGCTATAATGCGCACCTTGCCGCAGGTCTGCTGCGGCAACGGTTCGGGGCGTAGCGCAGCCTGGTAGCGTACTTGCATGGGGTGCAAGTGGTCGGAGGTTCAAATCCTCTCGCCCCGACCAAATCGATTCAATCTACTCCCTTTCAGTAGTAATTCAGCTTTCTCGTAATTTCAAAATTGCGGCGTCAGATTTTAAACAGCATATTTTTCCGTGATCTATGGACATGCCGTTCTGTTCGTCATGGCTATTCCGTATGGACTGGCAAGAGGTTGTAAGCGTGCAGGCACGGCGAATGGATGTCATTACAGGCAGCTATAAAGACTGAAGAAGAAGTGTTTTGCCTCTCTGATGGGTTAATTGCCAGATTCATATTTTGTTTAAAATTCAGTATTGCATGGACCTACGACCGCATGTGCATCAAGATTTACCGGGTAACTTACTGTAGTGGTTTGAAAAGATAGAGTCCTTAGGTAGAATTTAAATCGTAGTTCTATATTTTTAATTTTTTCATGATAGGAGGATCGCATGATTGCTTATATTAAATCCGCGCTAGTCAATTTTATGCGTGATGAAGAGGGCGCCAGTGCAATCGAATACGCGTTAGTTGCAGCTATGGTGGCTGTTGCTCTGGTTGCGTTCGTTCCCACCATCAGAACTGCAGTGACAAGTATTTTTACAAAAATAGAAGCAGCGCTGACGGCAGGGGCCGCCGCTTAATGAATGTGTTGTAATCTATAATTCGCGCAAAGCGGTACGTGATAAAAAGCATCTTGATACTGTGGGCCTTGTTTATCATCTACACAGATATCAGCGTGAAGAAAATTCCCAATCATTTAAGTTTGGGTGGCGGCCTAATTGGGATAGGCTGGCTAGTAGTTACTAGCCACACTATGGCAGGGCAAAGCTGGCAATCTGCAGCGCTGGGACTGATTCTGGCGCTGCTACTGACTTTGCCCGGCTATATCACACGCAATCTAGGTGCGGGGGATGTGAAACTTTTGAGCGCTATTGGCTTGTTATGCGGCTTGCAAATCGTGGCTGAAGTTTTCATTGTAGCGGCATTAGCGGCTGGTATAGCTGCGTTCGTTTATCTGTATTGGTGCCGTTATACCTATCGCCAGCAAGTGCGCAAACCCATTCCCTTCGGTGCCGCCCTCGCAGCGGGACTGATTCTGTCCCTTATGCAGCCTGATTACCTTGGACTTGGCGCATGGCTGACTTGAATTCGATAAAATCCCGCAGCAGGCAGAGTGGTGCTGCAGCCATCGAATTTGCCCTTCTGTTCCTGCTGTTTTTCGTGTTGTTCTATGCGCTGGTGAGCTACGCCTTCGTCTTCATGTTGCAGAATGCCTTTGTACATGCGGCGGAAGAAGGCGCGCGTGCCGCTATTTCAGTCGATCCGTTGGCATATACCAGCAACAGTAACTACATCAATAATGGTGTCACACCAGAGGTGCGGAGCACGGTGGGCGCCGCTCTGGACTGGCTGCCGAGCAAAGCCAAGACTCATGCGCTGGGTGCAAACAATGGCAATGTACAGGTCAGCGTCAGTAACAATGTGCTGACTGTGAAAATTATTTATGCCAACTACCGCAGCGATCCGCTTCTGCCTCTGCTCAACTTTCCTGGTTTCGGGCCGATAATTCCTCAGAGCCTGCAAGGCCGGGCAATATTGAAGCTGTCCTGACCGGCTTTGCCCATCATCGAGATCTGATAATGACTGGAAATCTGTTGAGAATCTTTGCGATTTTTCTGTTGATAGGAGCAGTTATTGCCGGATGGTATGGCATTCGACTCAGCGATCAGCCTGCGCCACCATCAACATCTGCCCAACCAGCGCCGGTTAAACTCCAACCTCAGGTAATTGCACGGCAATCGATTCCGGCCGGACATGTGCTTACGGTTGATGATGTTGCTGTCGCCCAAGTGGAACAGCCTAATGCTCTTGGCTTTGCTTCACGTTCGGAAGTGACGGGCAGGATGGTGATGGAGCAGATCGAAGCTGGTATGCCGGTATTGACTACAGATTTTCCGGTCCTGGGACCTGCAGCCGAGTTATTGAAAAGCGGCGAGCGGGGCGTAGCAATCAAGGTGGACGAAGTGGTAGGTGTCAGCGGCTTCGTCAAACCTGGTGATCATGTCGATGTGCTGCTTTACCTGCGAGCGGAAAACGAAGCAGTTCAAGAGACTTCCGCTCAAGTGGTGCTGCGCGATGTGCGTGTTATCGGGTTTGGTCAGGAAATTCAGCAAGAAAAGAACGTTGCTGCTGAAGCAGAAGTCGATGGCGCAACAACGGCAGGCGATGCCGTCAAATCCACCAGAAATAGTGACAAGACTGGCGCTTCCAGCCGCTCGGCCGTTTTGGCTGTCAATGAGCGCGACATGACCAAGCTCATGTTGGCGGCCAACAGTGGTTTGTTACGCTTGGCGCTACGCGGTGCCGAGCCGCCTCTTGCTGCCCCTATGGGGACTACCGCTGCTAACAGTAATCCGGCTGCCATCGTCAAATTATCGGAGCTGGCCGGTAACAACATTAAGTCTGCACCAGTCGTCGCAACGAATGCCCAAGCCAAGCGTTCAGTACCGAAAGCGGCCCCGACCTCGACCGTGATCCTCTATAACGGCGATAAGCCGGAAACCCTGCACTTCAAGGGAAACTAAATGATAATTCGAACAACAATCCTGAGTCGGTTTTTGTGGGGGACATTGCTGCTGGTGGGAGCACATCTTGCTATTGCGGCACAGACACCGGAATTCACGCTGAATGTGGGCCAGCAGCAGGTTTACACTCACGCGCACAACCTGCAACGTGTAGCGGTGGCCGATCCGACAGTAGCATCGGTGACGTTGACCAGCGCCAAATCCATGTTCATTCAGGGCAAGGGGCCGGGTGAAACCGAGATCAGCCTTTGGGAGAATGGCAAATCTCCACAGCCGAGCAAGGTATTACATATCAAGATCAACCGCCCGACCAATCTTGAACAGCAGGCTTTGAGTGCCACTGAGGTGAGCAAGCTGGAACCTAAAGCTGCCGGTAAGTCGATTGCGCTGACGGGCGGGGCGAATTCATTGCAAGGTCACGACATAGGTGTGCAATCCGTGCTGCAGGATCCAGCCAAGCCTATTGATGCCAGCAATTCCAATTTCGACAGTCATGTGCAAATTGATATCAAGGTGGTCGAAGTCAGCCGTCAGAACATGATGCGTTTCGGCTTGTTCCTGGGCAAAAACGGCGGCAGCTCAAATGCAGCCATCGCCATTGCTTCGCCTAATACATTGAGTGGCATAGAAAGTAATTCATCGGGTTTTGGCTTTACTAGCAATTCCGGATTTCTACCTGTGCTGGATGCCTTTAATCTGGCACTCGGTAATCGAGGGTCAGGCTTGCTCGGTACGCTGAGCATACTCGAATCGAACGGGTTTGCTTACACACTGGCTGAGCCCTCTCTTGCCGCGATTTCTGGTCAAACCGCCACCTTCCTTGCCGGTGGCGAGTATCCGGTACCAATTCGTACCGGCTCTGGTAGTGATAGTGCGATTACGATTAGTTATAAAGAATATGGCGTGCGTCTGACATTGACGCCAACAGTGCTCGACAATGATCGTATTTATCTCAAGGTATCGCCTGAAGTGAGCGAACTGGATTTTAGCAATGCTGTGCAGACCGGTGGTGTTTCTGTGCCAGGAC
>CBILOJ010000056.1:0-10178 GCA_966238525.1 uncultured Methylophilaceae bacterium
TTCACGACTCCACCACCCCCGCCGCCGGCACCCCCAGAGCCGCGCGGGCCTACACAGCAGGATCTCGATGCCGCACGCGACCGTTATGGCAGCCTGCTCGCCCGCGAGATTGCCAAGCACAAGCGCTATCCGCGTATCGCGCAGATGCGGGGCTGGCAAGGTGAAGCCACGATCGAATTACAGCTCGATGGCAGTGGCAAGATCCTATCAAGCAAGATCAAAAAGCCCAGTGGCTATGAAGTCCTGGACAAACAGGCGCTGGAAATGGTCGAGCGCGCCACGCCTTTCCCTCCACCGCCTGCGGTTCTGAGCGGGCAATCATTCACGCTGCTGGTGCCGATCTCGTTCCGGCTCGAATAATTCATGGCACGCACGCGCTCGCTCAAGGATCTCCTGCTCGTCCATGAGCTGATCTTTATTTTGCTGGTCGCATTGGCCGGGTCGGCCGGTGGCATCGGCATCCATCTGTGGGATCGTTCCTCGCAAGAATCGCAGCGTATCAATCGCCTGATCCAGGAAATCCAGCAAACGCGCGGCGATCTCTATCGGCAAATGAAGGAAATCTTTGATGCCTATTTCCTGGCGGATGCCGACGCGCGTCGTGAGTACGACACCTATACGTTGTCAGTAGAACGGCACTTCAAGCAATTGCGCCAGTTGGCTGAGGACCAGGAAGAATTGGCCGCCATTGCCGCCCTCAACGACAGCTACAGCACGTTCGTACAGGAAACCAGCAGCATATTCGACCGTAGCCGCCGCCTATCGGCCGACGCATTGGAAAAAAGGCTGAACAGCGACCTGGAATCAGGCGTGTTTCAGCGCTACGAGATCATCTCGGCACGGGCCGAGCGTTTGCTGGTCACGAAGCAACAGGAACTCCAGGAGCGCCTGCAGGAAGCCAAACGCACCTCGATCACGCTGTTGACCATTCCGCTCATTCTGGCCGTGTTATTGCTGCTGTTTTCGCGCGTATTTCTCAAGCGGGCGATCGTGCGGCCCATCGAAGGTGTGCTGCATGCCACTACCGAAATCAGCGCGGGCCGGCTCGAGCACAAGGCACCGGAGGCGGGCACGGCAGAACTGGTCACGCTGGCACGGGCTATCAATCATATGGCGGAAGAGCTGGCGCGTAGCCAGGAAGCGCTCATCCGCACCGAGAAGCAAGCCGCTCAAGGCTTGCTGGTGCCGATGCTGGCGCACAACATCCGTAATCCGCTTGCCAGCATACGCGCTACCGCGCAGGTTGCCGATAGCAGCGAACTGGATCCGGATACCCGCGAAGCCTTGCAAGGTATCATGAGCTCAGTCGACAGACTCGAACGCTGGACCGGCTCGCTACTCGCCTATCTGCATCCGTTGCGACCGCATCCGGTGCCGACCCGCTTGCGTCATGTCGTCGAAGGCGCACTGGTACCGGTGCAGCAGAAACTGCGCGAGCGCCGCGTACAAATCCAGTTGCCGGTCTGGCGCCAAGCCGACGAAATGTTTACCGATGAACACCTGCTGGAGCAGGCGCTCTACAATCTGCTGCTCAATGCAGTCGAAGCCGCGCCTGCAGAATCCATGGTCGAGATGCATGCCGACATCTCGGCAACCACAATCAAGCTCGTGATTGCCGACCGTGGCCCGGGCATGCCATTCACGCCGGATCCCAGCAGCATTAGCCCAGGCCCCACGACCAAACGTTTCGGCACCGGCCTCGGCATCCCCTTCGCCTACAAGGTCTGTGAGGCACTGGGCGGTGAGCTTGACTTCAGCGCGCGCCAGGGCGGCGGTACCTTGATCGGCCTGCTGTTGCCGCGCTATATCGACTTCGATTCGCCATGAAAATTACGCCGCATGCTTGCTTTCGCCTGGCTTTTTAACAACAATGAACACATCTGGAAACCATGTCGATCATGCTGAATCAACCCATCCCCGATTTCGAGCTTCCGTCTACTGGTGGGAAATCTTTCAAGTCTTCTGATTATCGCGGCAAAACTTTAGTCATCTACTTTTACCCCAAAGATTCCACACCGGGCTGCACGACGCAAGGACAGCAGTTTCGGGACGCCTACCCTGATTTCCGCGCGGCTGGCGCTGAAATTTTCGGCATCTCGCGCGACAGCCTCAAATCGCATGAGAACTTCAAAAGCAAATTCAGCTTTCCCTTCGAATTGCTGTCAGACGCGGATGAACGCGCGTGCGGAATATTCGACGTGATCAAGCAGAAGAACATGTACGGCAAGCAGGTGCGTGGCATTGAGCGCAGCACATTCGTGATCGACGCCAATGGCGTCTTGGTGCGCGAATGGCGCAAGGTCAAGGTAGAGGGCCACGTAGCCGAGGTATTGAATTTTGCCCAATCGCTGCAACCCCGTTAATTGACACTGAGAGCCTGCCGAGAATGACAAAAAAGCGCAATTCGTCTACCAAGCTGTTCGTGCTCGACACCAACGTCCTCATGCACGATCCGTCCAGCCTGTTTCGTTTCGAAGAGCACGACATCTATCTGCCCATGGTGACGCTCGAAGAACTGGACAACAACAAAAAGGGCATGACCGAGGTCGCGCGCAATGCACGCCAGGCCAGCCGCAACCTCGAGGAGATTGTCGGCAATCTGACCGACCTCGAACATGGCTGCCCGCTCGCCATCAATGGCAATAAACACGTCAGCGGCCGCCTTTTCCTGCAAACCATCATGGTCAGCGCCGACCTGCCCGGACTCGCAGGTAGCAAGGGCGACAATCAGATTCTCGGCGTCGTGCTCGACTTGCAAAAGCGGGATCCGAACCGCCAGGTCATCCTGGTCAGCAAGGACATCAATATCCGCATCAAAGCTCGTGCCATGGGCATTCCGGCCGAGGACTATTTCAACGACAAGGTGCTGGAAGATACCGAACTGCTTTACACCGGTGTGCAGGAATTGTCGGCCAACTTCTGGGACAAGCACAGCAAGGCGATGGAATCCTGGCAAGACGCCGGGCGCATGTTCTATCGCGTCAGCGGCCCGGCTTGCAAGAACCTGCTGGTCAATGAATTTGTCTATTACGAATTCGAAAAGCCTTTTCATGCCATCGTGCGCAGCGTCGAAGGGAATTCCGCCACGCTGGAAGTGATCAAAGACTATACACAGCCCAAGCACAGCGTATGGGGCATCACCGCGCGCAACCGCGAGCAGAATTTTGCCCTCAACCTGCTCATGGATCCCGAGATCGACTTCATCACGCTGCTTGGGCAAGCTGGCACCGGCAAGACCCTGCTGACGCTGGCCGCGGCCTTGACCCAGACCCTGGACAAGAAAATCTACAGCGAAATCATCATGACGCGCGTCACTGTTCCTGTCGGCGAAGATATCGGTTTCCTACCGGGGACCGAGGAGGAGAAAATGGCACCGTGGATGGGCGCGCTTGAGGATAATCTCGATGTGCTCAACAAATCGGACGAAGATGCTGGCGAATGGGGACGCGCCGCCACGCAGGATCTGATCCGGACGCGCATCAAGGTCAAATCGCTTAATTTCATGCGCGGCCGCACCTTTCTGCACAAATTCCTCATCATCGACGAAGCCCAGAACCTGACGCCCAAGCAGATGAAAACACTGATTACGCGTGCCGGCCCCGGGACCAAGGTAGTCTGTCTCGGCAATATCGCGCAAATCGACACGCCCTACCTGACCGAAGGCAGCTCCGGCCTGACTTACGTTGTCGACCGCTTCAAGGGCTGGGCCCACAATGGCCACATCACCTTGGTCCGCGGTGAACGTTCGCGCCTTGCTGATTTTGCTGCGGAAGCGCTGTGACGCAACCGCGTAGACAGTCACCATATGCCTTGCGATATCAGTGGCATCGAAGCAGTTTGCATAGGTTTAGATGAACACCGGGTTTTATCTCATACTGCTGGCGCAGTTTCTTTCTGCTCTGGCGGACAATGCACTGCTGTTTGCCGCGATCGCACTGTTGCAGGCAATGCATGCCCCCGATTGGCATATACCGCTACTGCTGCAGTTTTTCGTGATTTCCTACATCCTGCTGGCGCCCTTCGTCGGATCGATTGCCGATGCCTATCCCAAGGGCAGAGTCATGTTCGTCTCCAACGCCATCAAGTTCATTGGCAGCACCGCCATGCTGTTGGGCATGCAACCGCTCTACGCTTATGGCATTGTCGGTATAGGTGCGGCAGCTTATTCGCCGGCCAAATACGGCATATTGACCGAATACCTGGCACCGCAAATGCTGGTCAAGGCCAACGGCTGGATGGAGGGCTCGACTGTGCTGGCCATCATTCTGGGAGCACTGCTGGGCGGAAAACTCGCCAGCATCGATGTCGATCTGGCCATGATCGTCATTTGCGTGCTTTATCTTGCTGCCGCCGGCTTCAACATGTATATCCCCAAGCTGCCCATAGACCATAAGCTGCCCAAGCGGACGCCATTGTTCGTGCTGCACGACTTCTGGCACTCGTTCAAAGCGCTATGGCGCGACAAGCAAGGCCAAGTGTCGCTCGCGGTCACGACGCTATTCTGGGGGGCGGGTGCGACCTTGCGTCTGGTCGTGATCGCCTGGGCAGCAGTCGCGCTTAATTTCTCGCTGGAAAGCTCTACTCTCCTCATGGTTGTAGTAGCTGTCGGCATTGCGCTGGGATCCATGGCGGCCGCACGTCTGATCAAGCTGGAACACTCGATCAAAGTATTGCCTGCCGGTATCATCATGGGCTTATTGGTGATGGCCATGGTGCTGGTATACGATTGGCATGTGGCGTCCATGCTGCTGCTGTTGATCGGGGCGCTGAGCGGCTTCTTCGTCGTACCGCTCAATGCGCTGCTACAGCACCGCGGCCATCTTCTAATCGGCGCCGGGCACTCGATTGCCGTGCAGAACTTCAACGAAAACCTCGGCATATTACTGCTGATCGGCCTTTATACCCTGATGGTCAAGGTCGAGATGCCGATCAACTCCATCGTCATCGCATTCGGCTTATTCATCAGCATCAGCATGAGCGGCATTTATGTCTTCTACCGCCGCCGGTCCTGAAAAGTAAAAAGCCCAGGCGCCGTAACGCATGGGCTTTTTATGCCAGACACCTTACTGTCTCATATCAATGCAGCTTGACCTGTGATTCGGTACGACGCGTGATAATTCTGCCCAAAGTCTGCAGAAAAACCACGAAAAAACCGTGCAAGGTCATCAAGTGCATTTTATAAAGCGATTGATACATAAAGCGGGCAATCAAGCCTTCGATGAACAGACTACCGCCGGTAACGGCTCCCATCAGGTTGCCCACGGTAGTGTAGCGTCCCAGATTGACCAGTGAGCCGTAATCGCGATAGGTATACTCAGGCAACGGCTTGCCAGCGATGCGGCGCTTGACGCTGTTGACCAACATGGAAGCTTGCTGATGCGCGGCTTGAGCCCGCGGCGGCACAGTTTCATTATGACCGGGCCAAGGGCAGGCGGCGCAGTCGCCGAAGGCAAAGATATTCTCATCCAGCGTGGTCTGCAGTGTTCTCGTCACCAGCAATTGATTGATGCGATTGACTTCCAAGCCGTCCAGCTCACTTAGAAAATTGGGCGCCTTGATGCCGGCTGCCCACACAACCAGTTCCGAGGGAATGAAGCGACCACTATGCGTATACACGCCTTTGTTGGTTACCTCGGTCACGCGCTCGCCGGTATAGACATGCACGCGCAGTTTCCTGAGCTCAACGTCGACAGCACGCGATAACTTGGGCGGCAGAGCCGGCAGTACGCGATCACTGGCTTCTATCAGGGAAATCTTGATATCCCGGTCCGGGTTGATCTTGTCGAGACCGTAGGCTGTGAGTTCGCGTGTTGTATTGTGCAACTCGGCCGCCAGCTCCACGCCAGTAGCGCCGGCACCAACAATGACGACCTCGAGCTGCCCGGCCTGTACCGGGTCAGCCTGTGTCTGCGCGCGTAGCAATGCGTTATGCAAGCGACGATGGAAACGCTCTGCCTGTTGCTGCGTATCCAGCGCTATCGAATACTCGCTCGCACCAGCAATACCGAAATCGTTGGTGGTGCTGCCTATCGCAATAACGAGTGTGTCGTATTTAAAAGTCCGACGCGGGATGATCTCGATGCCGTTTTCGTCATGAAAAGGCGCAATCGTCACCTCCTTCTTAGCACGATCCAGACCGTCCATATTGCCCAGTCTGAAGCGGAAATTGTGCCAATGCGCCTGCGCCAGATAATTAAGTTCGTGTTTATCGGGATCCATGCTGCCCGCAGCGATTTCATGTAGCAGCGGCTTCCAGACATGCGTCTTGGTGCGGTCGATAAGCGTAACCTCGGCTTTGCCCTTACGCCCCAACGAGTTGCCAAGCCGGGTGGCAAGTTCCAAGCCTCCAGCTCCGCCGCCTACAATAACGATCTGGTGCAGCGCCGGATTTGGCTGTGTTTCTGATTGCATATTTGTCCTGGTATAACGCGATAATTAAGTGCCGGCACCTATGAGTACCGGCTCAAACATTGACCGATTAATCCAGCCAGGGCGTTTCACCGCCGCCCTTGTATTGCGTGCGCAACCAACCGATGATTTTGAGGATGTCATCAGTAGACATCATGTCCGGATTGTTGGCCACCTGCTGGTGCCAGGCGAACATACCGCCATTGGTGCCGCCTGAGATCGTCTCGAACATGCCTTTGTCGGTTACGTGCTTGGCATATTGCCAGCGGGAATCAGTGATGGGAGGACCAACTTGGCCATCGCCATTGGGGCCATGGCATTGCGTACAGGAGTACATGCCAAACAGTTTTTTGCCGGCCTTGGCAGCTTCGGCATCAGCCGCAAATTTCTTGGTATAGGGATTGATGCAAGTAGCGAGGAATTCTTTGGCTTCCGGCGTGTCCTTATCCGTCGCCTTGATCGGCAACGGCTTATTATCTTTGGTCGATACTAAGTCGCAAGTGCCCGCAGGTGCAGCGGCAGTTTTCTCGCTGGCGGTATTTCCCGCGGCCTTGTCAGCGGTAGCAGTTTCACTCTTGCCACACGCAACCAGACCCAGCAATGCCAGCAGAACGATACTGTATTTAATTTTTTCCATAACTTTTCTCCTCTAAATAGCTTATCGATTTTACCTCAAAGTTTTCTCTAGCTCATAAAAAAACGGCCATTGCATTAAACAATGGCCGTCCTCATTAGGCTGTTACTTGGCTAACGTAGCTTACTTCAGCCAAGGCTTGTCGTCGCCGCCTTTGTATTGGGTACGCAACCAGCCGATAATCTTGAGGATTTCATCGGTAGAAGGCATATCGGGATTATTGGCAATTTGCTGATGCCAGGCAAACATGCCGCCATTGCTACCGCCAGCGATAGTTTCAAACATACCCTTGTCGGTTACGTGCTTGGCATATTGCCAGCGAGAATCGGTGATGGGAGGGCCAACTTGACCATCGCCATTGGGACCGTGGCATTGCGTGCAGGAGTAGAGACCGAATTTCTTCTTGCCGGCCTTGGCCTTCTCAGTATCATTTGCATACAGCTTGGTGTACGGGTTGATGCATGTTTCCAAGAATTGCTTCGCTTCTGGGCTGTCCTTATCCGTCGCTTTGATCGGCAATGGACTATTATCTTTTGTGGATACCAGTTTACATTCCGCCATGGCCAATGAAGGCATGGTCAAACCTACTATTGCGAGCATAGAAATAGTTAATGTCGCTTTAATTGCTGTCTTGCCCAACATGTCATCTCCTCGATTTATAGATAAAACTACATCATGATAAGTAGTTGATACCCATCAATTTGTATCTTATATAACGAACTGTTGTCTGCCCGGTTGACTACAGAGCCCGGGCAAACAACAATTTATTATTCTGCTCTCGCCTTTACGTTCTGCTTGTAAACTTTCACGATGCTGTCACCTTCAACGACAGGTACATGCGGGACACCGTATTCGTTCAGAATTTTTATAATGTCATCATGGCGACGATCCAGCACCTCCTGGATTTCTGCCAGCCGCACCTTGTCTCCATGGCGTACACCCAATGAAATATTCCAGTATTCCTTGCCCTTCGCATTGACCTTCTCGTACTCAGGAATTGGCGTTACCACCATAGGTACAGAGGAATGTTTGGCATAATAACCGCCCAAGGGTCCCCAGATTACCGCAACATCGATGTCGCCCTTCGCCAAGTCGTCAATCATCTCGCTGGGCGGCTTATTCAAGTCACGTTGGAGCCGATATGGACGAGCATTCGCCATTAAGTCATGGTCATGCAATGGTTGCGTGGGTGGCGATTGGCCAACAATGCCAATGATACCTTTGCGCAGATCGGGGGAATCCCAATCCGTAATATTGTAGCCGCTGTCCTTGCGGGTCACAAATACATAGCCGGAGCGATAAATGGGTTTGGATGTCAACAGCATGTCGGCATCCGACGTCGTGCCCATGATCACATCACAAGCACCTGTTTTGATGGTATTGCGAATAAAGCCCTGACGGTCATAGGAGAACTGGTATTTCAACTTCTTGCCGAGATCGTCCGCAATCAATTCTGCAATTTTATTTTCGAAACCTTCTTGGGCACGATTGGAGTACGGCATGTTGTCCATATCGGCGCATACAGCAAATACATCAGACGGCGTAGTAGCTTTGGGCTGGCCATTGCGCCCCCAGGAAGGATCTACCCCATCCACAACAATATCCGCAGCCGCAAAAACCGAACCGGACATGACAGCAAGCATCACTGCCAATGAAACTCTTTTCATAGGTTCAAACATTGTTTTATTCCCTCATCGTCAATTAGCGTGAATCGGCTTCTAGATAAAAAGCACCCCGCTAAGCGGGGTGCTTTTATGACACACTAACTAACGGTTAGTTCTGCAATTGTCTTGCGACTATTACAGGCTGAACACGTTCAGGTCGCCGCCACCAGGAGCAGCATTGTACTTCGTCAGCTCCTTGTAGCCACCAGCAGCACCAAGTGCGTCGGTGTCGTTGGTCAGACCCAGGTTCATAGCAACACCAGCCCAGCCACCGATACCGGAGAATGCGCCAACGTATTGCTTGCCCTTATGGCCGTAGGTGAACGCGTTACCGATCACGCCGGAACCAACTTGGTGCTTCCAGAGTTCCTTACCGGAATTAGCGTCAACTGCCTTGAACCAACGGTCCAGGGTGCCGTAGAACACAACATTGGAAGCGGTGCTCAGCGCGCCACCCCAAGCGGAGAATTTCTCCTTGTTGTACCAGTTAGCCTTACCCTTCAGTGGATCCCAGGCCATGAAACCGCCCATGACACCGTCAGGACCAGCAAACATGGTCAGCGTAGCGCCAACCCATGGTTGACCGGCGATGTACTTCGACTCAACTGGCTCGTAGGTCATGCAAACGTGGTTGAGCGGGGTGTACATCAGGCCCGTCTTAGGCGAGTAGGAAGCTGGCTGTTGGTCCTTGACACCCAATGCTGCCGGGCAAACACCCTTGGCATTGTAGTCTTGGTGGGTCGAAGCCTTAGCATTCTTTTGTGGAACGCCGGACTTCAGGTCAACACTGTCAGCCCAGTTAACGAACGAGTGTGCCTTTTCAGCAACGATCAGCGTACCGTCGTGTGCATCGAAGGTGTAGACAAAGCCGTTACGGTCGGTGTGAACAGCGTAGGTCTTGCCGCCCTTGTCGAACAGGATGACTTCGTTGATGCCGTCATAGTCCCACTCATCGTGAGGGGTCATTTGATAGCCCCACTTGGCCATACCGGTGTCGAGATCACGAGCGAAAATGGTCATGGACCACTTGTTGTCGCCAGGACGAACGTCCGGATTCCAAACGGATGGGTTACCGGTACCGTAGTAGACAAGGTTGGTGCGTGGGTCATACGGCCACCAGCCCCAGGTAGAACCACCACCATGTTGCCAGCCATCCTTGACAGCTTGTGGCTTGAGCCAGGTCTTAACACCCAGATCCTTTTCAGGGAACTTGAGCTGGTCCTTGGTCAGAGCCTTGAACGAGCCGCCTTCCTTGTTGCCGCCGTTGACGTCTTGGTAGACGGACAGGGCGCTGTAGTGAGGATTAGCCTTGTTGAAGTCGTCGCCGATCAGCACTTCGCTGTCAGGACCGGTGCTGTATGCCTTCCATGCCAGCGAACCATCCTTCAGGTTGTAGGCAGCCAGGAAGCAGCGAACGCCGAATTCAGCACCCGAGCAACCGGTCAGGACCTTGTCCTTGATGACGTGAGGAG
>CBILOJ010000057.1:0-10164 GCA_966238525.1 uncultured Methylophilaceae bacterium
GTGGCACCGGCCTGGCGGTAGCGGTCGAACTCCGACCAGGTCGTGGTGGAACCGCCGGTAATCTGCAGGCCATAAACAGTATGGGCATAGACCGGTGCGGCCGGCGCGTGCTCGACCTTGATCTTGTTCCAGTCGGCATCGAGCTCTTCCGCCAGCAGCATGGGCAGCGTGGTCCAGATGCTCTGCCCCATTTCGCTGTGCGCGAGCAGCACGGTCACATTGTTGTCGTTGCCGATATGCAGGAAGGCATTGGGTGCGAAAGCCTGATCGGCGCCTGCGTCCGCGCTGTCACCCTTGAAGAAGCGTTTGGCGTGCGGCAGCGTGAAAGCGATGACGAGACCGCCGGCAACCACGGCCGAGGCTTTGAGGAATTTACGTCTGGAAGCGTTCTGGATTTCTTGCATCGTGTTCCCCTTAGGCCAGCTTGGCGGCGGCTTGATGAATGGCGGCGCGGATGCGGTTGTAAGTACCGCAGCGGCAGATGTTGCCGCTCATGGCAGTGTCGATATCGGCATCGGTCGGCTTCTTGTTGGCGGCGAGCAGGGCGGTGGCCGCCATGATCTGGCCCGACTGGCAATAGCCGCACTGCACGACGTCGGCCTCGCGCCAGGCCGCCTGCACGGCTTGGCCCACCGGGTCCTCGCTCATGTGCTCGATGGTGGTGATCTCTTTGCCGGAGGCGGCAGATACCGGCGTTACGCATGAGCGTATAGCTTGGCCGTCGAGGTGGACGGTGCAGGCACCGCATTGCGCCATGCCGCAGCCGAATTTGGTGCCGGTCATCTGCGCCGAGTCGCGCAGGGCCCACAGGATAGGCGTGTCTTCGGGGATGTCGAGTTCTTTATTGGTGCCGTTGATATTCAAAGTAACCACGGAGGCGTCCTTTTCGTTTGCGCGTGAGGCAGCGGTTGTTATGGATTTATGGGCTAGAGTATGCCGATAATCATCGATGCGATAAATAGCTATAATGCAATTTTAGAATTCCACATTTTGGAATAGTGAGGAATGCGTGCTTAACCATCTTGAAATGATGCGCATGTTTTGTGTCGCTGCCGAGGCTGCGAGTTTCAAAGAGGCGGCAACACGTCTCGGTGTCGCACCGCAAGCCATCACGCGCGCCGTCAAGGAACTCGAGTTATTTTTCGGCGAGCCACTGTTCTATCGCAATACACGCCAGGTCCGCATCACCGATTTCGGCGAACAACTCGCCAGTCGCGCCCGAGATGCCGTAAGTGGCGTCGATGCGCTATTCGCCGGCGGCGCGAGACCGGCGGCGGACTTGTCCGGTACCGTACGTATCACGGCACCTACCGTCATCGGACGCCGTTTCCTGCTGCCGGTGCTGAGCCGGCTGGCCCATGATTATCCACAAATCAATCTCGATTTGCGGCTGTCCGACACTATCAGCGACGTGGTGGAACAGCAGATCGACATTGGTATTCGCGTAGGATTTTTGCGCGACAGCAACTTTATCGCACGCGCAGTCGCCAAGATTGCCTTTCTCGCCGTCGGCACGCCGGAGCTCATCGCCCGCGTGGGCAGGCCAGCCAGCGTGCAGGCACTGCTCGATCTGCCTACTGTGGCTCTGGTCGACACCAGCGCCGGGCGACGCTGGCCCTGGTACTTTGCTACCGGCCAGCAATTCGTGCCGCGCGCGACCGCTTTCGTCACCGACGACCCTGAGGCCGAGCTCAGCCTCGCCCTGAGCGGCGTCGGCTTCGGCCAGATCGCCGATTGCCTGGTTATGCCTTATATACGGGAGGGCCGGCTGGTGCAGGTGCTGCAGGAACATACCCCGCCGCCGTGGGACTTGTACGTTTACCGGCCGCAGCGCCGGCCATTGCCGGCACGCATTCGCGTGGTGTATGACCGCATCATGGAAGCGTTTTCGGCGCCCGATCTGTTCCTGGGCGGCCAGGACTGACTCGTCGAGGCTACTTGCGGCGCGCCAGCCGGGCCAGCACTGCGCCCAGTTCGGAATCGCCCAGTTTTGCAGCCAGCGCTTGCAGGCTGGCCGCCGCTTGAGCGGGCACTCTGCGCGCTACTTTGCCCGGTTTGCGCGGGGCAGATTTGACTTGCACTTCAATACGAATTGCAGTAACTTCAAGCCCTTGCTTTTGCAGCTTGATCAATAGGCTAGGCAATAAAAATTTAATTTTCGCGGCTACCGCTCCGTTGTCGGCGTAGACCGTGAGACGCTTGTGCTTAACGGCACCGGCCCGGGTAAAGGGCTTCAAGGCGTCCGGCACTGCAGAGTTCCAGATTTTTTGCGAGGCGGTCAAATTGTTGGCGCGCTCAGTAAGCGTCACCAGCTCGGCATTTTCCTTGAACAGTGCGTTAAAACGCTGCATGCCGGGGACCTCCTTGAAAGGGGAATGCGTGAATATCATCATTGTTTCGAACAACATGGCGAAGCCCAGAGTGCTGACGCTGCGCCAGGTGCTACTGTTCCTGGTCATGCTGGCGCTGTTGCCGATCGCCGCTGGCTGGGCGCTTACCACACCGCATGATACTGCCAGCCGCCATGATGTAAAACACCTGCTTCCCCAGCCATTACGCTTTTCCCTGCTTCATCCCCAGGAACATCTCGACGCACTGGCCTTGCAACTGGGCGAATTGCAGGCGCGCGTCATGCGGCTTGATGCCTTGAGCGAGCGGCTCGCCAAGCTGGCGGGCGCGAAGGACGCCGAAACCGAACCGGCTGCCGTGCCGGGTCGTGGTGGTCCGCAGATCAACGCGCATGCCGCCACCGAACAGGAGCTGCAGCAGCAGATCGCTCAACTTTCCCAGGAACTGGCACAGCGTAGCGACCGTCTCAACTTCCTTGAATCCCTGCTGCTGCAACAGAACCTGCAAAAAAACACCATGCCGAATGGCCAGCCGGTCCACGCCCTTTACAATTCCTCCAGCTATGGCTGGCGTGTCGATCCGTTCACCGGGAAGATGGCTTTTCATGAAGGGCTGGACTTTTCCGCGGCCCGCGGTTCCCCCATTTATGCCGCTGCCGGCGGTATCGTAGTGCTGGCGGCGCGCACGTCCGATTATGGTAACATCGTCAAGATCGACCATGGCGGCGGTGTGGAAACGCGCTATGCGCATGCCTCCAAGCTGCTGGTGCATGTCGGCGAGCGGGTGAAGAAGGGGCAGATCATTGCCGAGGTCGGCAGCACAGGTCGTTCCACCGGTCCCCATCTGCATTTCGAAGTACGCAGCAACGGTACGCCACTGGACCCGCGCAAGTTTTTGCAAAATCGCCCAAGTTGAAAGTTTCGCATTAGAATCGCAAGTATTTTTCCATTTTTCGAGTCAACCTAGAGGTTTCCGCCGGTCGCGGAAAGTCGGTGTCATTTCATGTTACCCACGCTGTTCAAGAAACTATTCGGCAGTCGCAATGAGCGGCTGGTCAAGCAATATGCGCAGAAGGTGCAGGCAATCAACGCACTGGAAGGCGAGATGCAAGCCCTCAGTGACGAAGCGTTGCGTGCCAAGACGGCAGAATTCAAGCAGCGTTACCAGGATGGCGAAACGCTGGACAAGCTACTGCCGGAAGCTTTCGCCGTCGTGCGCGAAGGCGGCCGACGTACATTGGAAATGCGTCATTTCGATGTACAGATGATAGGCGGCATGGTGCTGCATGCCGGCAAAGTGGCGGAAATGCGCACCGGCGAAGGCAAGACGCTGGTGGCAACCCTGCCGACCTATCTCAATGCACTGACCGGCAAGGGCGTGCACGTGGTCACGGTCAACGACTACCTGGCCAAGCGCGACGCCGAATGGATGGCGCGGCTCTACAATTTCCTCGGTCTGACCGTGGGCATCAATCTGTCGCAGATGCCGCACGACGAGAAGCAGAAGGCCTATGCCGCCGATATCACCTATGGCACCAACAATGAATTCGGCTTCGATTACCTGCGTGACAACATGGTGTTCACGGCAGACGAACGCGTACAGCGCGGGCTCGCCTATGCGCTGGTAGATGAGGTGGACTCCATTCTCATCGACGAAGCGCGTACGCCGTTGATCATTTCGGGCCAAGCCGACGACAGCGTCGATCTCTACGTGCAGATGAACGGCATTGCCGCTCAAATGGTGCGCCAGCAGGAAGAGGAAGGCGAAGGCGATTTCTGGGTGGACGAAAAATCGCATCAGGTGCTGCTGTCCGAGCAGGGACACGAGCATGCCGAGGAACTGCTGACCCAGGCCGGCCTGCTGGGTGAAGGCAGCAGTCTCTACGATGCGGCCAATATCACGCTGATGCATCACCTGTATGCCGGGTTGCGCGCGCAATCCTTGTTCCATCGCGATCAGCATTATGTCGTGCAGAATGGCGAAGTCGTCATCGTCGACGAATTCACCGGCCGCATGATGGCCGGTCGCCGCTGGTCGGACGGCTTGCACCAGGCGGTGGAAGCCAAGGAAGGCGTTGCCATCCAGAAGGAAAACCAGACGCTGGCTTCGATCACGTTCCAGAATTATTTCCGCATGTACGGCAAGCTGTCCGGCATGACCGGCACGGCCGATACCGAAGCCTACGAATTCAGCCAGATTTACGGTCTGGAAACCGTCGTCATCCCGACGCACCGGCCCATGCTGCGCAAGGACCAGATGGACAAGGTCTATCGCACGGCCAACGAGAAATACCAGGCGGTCATCGACGATATCAAGGATTGCCAGAGCCGCAGCCAGCCGGTGCTGGTCGGTACGACTTCGATCGAGAATTCCGAGCTCATCGCCAATCTGCTGGACAAGGCCAAGTTGCCGCATCAGGTCCTGAACGCCAAACAGCACGAGCGCGAAGCGCACATCGTGGTGCAGGCCGGCCGTCCCGGCATGATCACGATTGCCACCAACATGGCCGGCCGCGGTACCGACATCGTGCTGGGCGGCAATCCCGAGCCGGAAATTGCCCAAGTGCGCAACAATGCCGAATTGTCCGAGGCCGATAAGGAAGCGCGCATTGCCGCGATCAAGGCGGAATGGCAAAAGCAGCACGATCTGGTGCTGGCCAGCGGCGGCTTGCATATTATCGGCACCGAACGCCATGAATCGAGGCGCGTGGACAACCAGTTACGCGGCCGCTCCGGTCGTCAGGGCGATCCTGGCTCCAGCCGATTCTATCTGTCGCTCGAGGATCAGTTACTACGCATCTTCGCCTCGGATCGCGTCGCTGCCATCATGGAGCGCCTCAAGATGCCGGAAGGCGAGGCGATCGAGCATCCCTGGGTCACGCGCGCGATCGAAAACGCGCAGCGCAAGGTCGAAGGCCGAAACTTCGATATTCGCAAGCAGTTGCTGGAGTACGACGACGTTTCCAACGATCAGCGCAAAGTGATTTATCAGCAGCGCAATGAACTGCTCGAAGCCACTGACGTCAAGGACACCATCGCCGCCATGCGTGCTGACGTCATTGATCGGCTGGTGTCGACTTATATACCACCGGGCAGCGTCGAAGAGCAGTGGGATATCGGCGGTCTCGAGCGTGCGCTGAAAGAGGAAATCGGCGTCGAGCTGCCGCTGCAGCAGATGCTGGAGGACAATGCCGACCTGCACGAGGAAAACTTGCGCGAACACATCCGCCAGATTGCCGAGGACCTGTATGCGGCCAAGGAAGCACAGGCCAGCAATGACGTAATGCGTCAATTCGAGCGCGCCATTATGCTGCAGAGTCTGGACAGCCACTGGCGCGAGCATTTGTCCGCGCTTGATCACTTGCGTCAGGGCATCCATCTGCGCTCTTATGCACAGAAGAACCCCAAGCAGGAATACAAGCGCGAAGCCTTCGAGCTGTTTTCCAATCTGCTCGATACCGTGAAGTATGAGGTCACGCAAGTGACCATGCTGGTCAAGGTCAGGAACGAGGCCGACGTTGAAGCCGCCGAGAAGCCTGCGGCCTTGGCCAATGTGCAATACCAGCATGCCGACTTCGACGGCGAGGCCGCAGCCGAGACTGGCGAAGCAGAAGCCGATGCAGTACCGGCACAGCCGTTTGAGCGCGAAGGCGCCAAGATCGGCCGCAACGAACCGTGCCCATGCGGTTCGGGCAAGAAATACAAGCAATGCCACGGCAAGCTGAGTTAAGTAGGCGCAGGTAAACGTATGTCCGATTTAAACGAAATTGCTTCGCCGTGCATTGGCGTTTGCGCCATGAACGAAGCGACCGGGCTTTGCCAGGGCTGTTACCGTACTATCGATGAAATCCGCGGCTGGTGGGACATGGCGCCCGAGCAGAAGCGCGAGGTATTGTCGACGCTGGAACAGCGCATGGGCGAATTCGCCGATTTCGGCGACTGACCTGTACCCTCAGCACCAAGCCGGGCGTGCCCGGCTTTTTTGCGTACACACATCTGCCGCGCTGCCCGACTGCCTGCCACCAGATGCGGTAAACTTTCTGCCAATCACGAACATGGAATATCGCTATGCCCGTCAATTACTCCGCGCCGTCCGCCGCTGAACTGCTGCCGGTCAAGGGCGTGCAGCTCGGCGTCGCCGAGGCGCATATACGCAAGCCCAACCGCAAGGATCTGCTCGTCATCAAGCTTGATCCGGGCAGTCGCGTGGCCGGCGTTTTTACCCAGAACCGTTTTTGTGCCGCGCCGGTGACGCTGTGCAAGGAGCATCTGGCGGCGACACAGTCGGTCCTGGGGCTGCTGGTCAATACCGGCAATGCCAATGCCGGCACCGGCGAAACCGGCTTGCAGCACGCGCGGCAGTCATGCGAAGCGCTGGCTGAGCTGCTTGGCTGCGCGCCGACTCAGGTGTTGCCGTTCTCTACCGGCGTCATCATGGAGCCGCTGCCGGTCGAGCGCGTGGTTGCCGGCCTGCCGGCCTGTGTTGCCGACCTGCGCGAAGACAACTGGTTGCGCGCGGCGGAAGCCATCATGACGACCGATATCGTGGCCAAGGGCGTATCGCGCAGCGTGGAAATCGACGGTCACAGCGTAACCATTACCGGCATCGCCAAGGGTTCGGGCATGATCCATCCCAACATGGCGACCATGCTGGGCTACATTGCGACCGACGCTGCCGTGAGCCAGGAAGCGCTGCAGCGCATGCTCAAGCATGCCGTCGACCGTTCGTTCAATTGCATTACCGTGGATGGCGACACCTCGACCAACGACGCGCTGGTGCTGATGGCCACCGGACAGTGCGGCATGGCCGAAATCGAGGCTGACAGCGCGGCCTATGGCCAGTTGCGCGATGCCGTCACCGAAGTTGCGGCGTTGCTGGCGCAAGCCATCGTGCGCGACGGCGAAGGTGCGACCAAATTCATGACGATACGGGTGGAAGGCGGTCGCGACGAAGCCGAGTGCCGCAAGGTAGCTTACGCCATCGCGCATTCGCCGCTGATCAAGACCGCTTTCTTCGCCTCCGATCCCAATCTCGGTCGCATCCTGGCGGCAATCGGTTATGCCGGCGTGGCCGATCTCGATGTCAATGCGATGAGGCTTTATCTGGGCGATGTGTTGGTAGCGGAAAACGGCGGTCGCGCCGCAAGCTACGAGGAGGCGCAAGGCGCCGCCATCATGCGCGAAGCCGAAATCACCGTTCGCGTCGAACTCAATCGCGGCAATGCCGATGCTACGGTATGGACCTGCGATTTCTCCTACGATTACGTCAAGATCAATGCCGATTACCGAAGCTGAGCCCGGCGGCAGGCGGGAAGAATGAAATGAGCGATATGAATCAGGTGCTGGCACGTGTGGAAGCGCTGCTGGACAAAGTAGAAGGCTTGCTGCCCGTGGCGCCGGCCGAGCCCGACTGGTCGGCGCTGGCCTGGCATTGGCAGCATAACCGCGGCCGCGGCTATCTGCAGGCGGTATCGCATCCGCACCGCATCGATCTCGATGACCTGCATAACGTCGACGAGCAGAAGGCGGAGATCGTGCGCAATACCGAGCAGTTCGTGCATGGCCGCCCGGCCAACAACGTATTGCTGACTGGCGCGCGCGGTACCGGCAAGTCGTCGCTGGTGAAGGCCTTGCTGAGCCGTTTTTCCGATCAGGGGCTGCGGCTGATCGAGGTCGACAAGCAGGATCTGCTCGATCTGCCTGAGATTACCGCATTGCTGCGCGGCCGGCCCGAACGCTTCATCGTATTTAGCGACGATCTGTCGTTCGAGCCTGGCGATCCCGGCTACAAGGCGCTCAAGGTCGTGCTCGACGGTTCGGTCTCGGCAACGTCGGACAATATCCTGGTCTATGCCACGTCCAATCGGCGCCATCTCATGCCGGAATACATGTCGGAAAACCTGGAGACCACCCATGCCGGCGATGAAATCCGGCCCGGCGAATCGGTGGAAGAGAAGGTGTCGCTATCGGATCGCTTCGGCATGTGGCTGTCGTTCTATGCGTTCAGCCAGGACGAATATCTGACCATCGCCGCGCAGTGGCTGCGTCATTTCGGCATGGCCGAATTCGACGAGGAGGCGCGCCGCGCGGCACTGCAGTGGTCGCTGACGCGAGGCGCCCGCAGTGGCCGCGCCGCCTATCAGTTCGCGCGCGATTATGCCGGCCGTTCGGCTGCGATCCAATAGCGGATGGCGCTCCAGCGCTGCAATCATCCGCTTCGCTTGCTGCCATGAATCCGCCTGAAACCGTTCACGCCGCCGTCGCCGTGCTGCGGCGTGCCGACGGCCAGGTGCTGCTCGCGGAACGACCAGTCGGCAAGCCCTGGGCCGGCTGGTGGGAATTTCCGGGCGGTAAAATCGAGGCCGGCGAAACCCCGCTGGCGGCCCTGCAGCGCGAACTCGAGGAAGAACTCGGCATTCGCCAAATCACCGCCTATCCGTGGATCACGCGTGGCTTTTCCTATCCTGAGCGCACCGTCAAACTGCATTTCTTTTTCGTACGGGCCTGGCAGGAAACCCCGCACGGGCGGGAGGGCCAGCGATTGTCGTGGCAGGATCCGGCCGCACCTACGCCAGGCCCGCTGCTGCCGGCGAATGCACCGGTGATGGCGGCATTGCTGCTGCCGGATATCTATGCGCTCACCGATATGAACGAACTGGGCGAGCAGGTGTTTTTCGAGCGCTTGCCGCAGGCGTTGGCACGCGGCCTGCGCCTGATCCAGGTGCGCGAAAAGCACTTGTCGCGCACTGAGCTCAAGCGTTTCGCCACACGCGTGCTCGCCCTGGCGCAGCCTTATGGCGCGCGTGTCCTGCTCAATGCCGATGTCGAGCTGGCACGGGAAATCGGCGCCGATGGCGTGCATCTGCCGGCGGCCGCGCTGATGCAGATGCAAGAGCGGCCGCAAGACATGCTGTGCGCCGCCTCGTGCCACAATCGCGAAGAACTGATGCAGGCGGCGGCGCTGGCGCTCGATTTCGCGCTGCTGTCGCCGGTATTGCCGACACGCAGTCATCCTGATGCGGCTACGCTGGGCTGGCATGATTTCGCCGCGCTGTCGGCGGATTATCCCTTGCCGCTCTACGCGCTGGGCGGCCTGCAGCCGACGGATGTCGAGACAGCCTGGGCGCATGGCGCGCACGGCATTGCCATGCAGCGCGGAGCATGGAAGTGAGGCGTCGCTATTATTGGCTGCTGATGGCCGGCGTGTTGCTGCTGGCCGGATGGGCGATCTGGCGCGGCAGCCCATCGCCGCAGCCGGTGACGATGCTGGCATGTGCCGATGCGCGTCTAGGCTGCGGGGATGAACAAAGTGGCTTGCAGATCCGTTTCGACCGCACGCCGCGCAGCATGCAGCCTTTTGCTGTGGCCGTCGCGGCGCCAGAGGCTGACGCAGTTTTTGCCAGTTTTGCCATGCAAGGCATGGAAATGGGTTTGAATCGCTATCGTTTGCTGCGGCAGCCGGACGAAAAATGGACGGCGGAAGTAACGCTACCGGTGTGCGTGCAGGGGCGTAGCGACTGGCTGATGGAACTGGAAGTGATCGAGCCCGGCGGCGTACAGCGATACCAGCTCGCTTTTAGCGCTGATTAGTTGCTGGCGCTGCGCACGGGCGCGGAAACGGCAAACTCGACCGTTTTCCCCTGCGCATCTTGCAGGTGCAGGGTGATGGGAATGCTGGTGCCTGCCTTGAGCGGTTGTTTGAGGTCGAACAGCATGAGGTGGTAGCCGCCCGGCTCCAGTGTCACCGGTTCATCCGTCTTGAGCGGCAGCGTATCGACCATGCGCATGCGCATGATGCCGTCTTCCATGCTCATCA
>CBILOJ010000058.1:0-10126 GCA_966238525.1 uncultured Methylophilaceae bacterium
CACCGGTGCCGCAGGTGTCGATCAGATGCGGATCGTCTGTGACGTGGACGCGCGAGGCCAGTTCACGCATGACCTCGGCGGCGGCAGCGATTTCCTCCACGGTTTCGCCCTTGACGCGCAAGCCGATGAGCAAACTGGCGATCTGCACCGGCGAACAGGCGCCGCTCATTATCTGGCGCATGGCGTCCAGCATCTGCTCGCGTGTGAGGTCGTTATGGTCGATCAGCAGCTGCAGCGCATCCTTGAAAGCGATGGTCATCAATAAGCCTTGAGGAAATTGTTCAGCAGCTCGTGGCCGTGTTCGGTGAGGATGGACTCCGGATGGAACTGCACGCCTTCGATCGGCAGCGTTTTGTGGCGTACGCCCATGATTTCGCCGTCTTCGGTCCAGGCCGTGACCTCAAGGCAGTCGGGCAAGGTTTCGCGTTCGATGACCAGCGAGTGGTAACGCGTCGCCGTGTAGGGATCGGGCAAGTCCTGGAACACGCCTTCGTTCTTGTGGCGAATCAGCGAAGTCTTGCCGTGCATGAGCTGCTTGGCATGGACAATGCGGCCACCGAAGGCCTGACCAATACTCTGGTGGCCTAGGCACACGCCCAGCATCGGGATCTTGCCGCCGAACTCGTGGATCAGCGGCACCGAAATACCCGCCTCGTTCGGCGTACACGGCCCCGGCGAGATCACAATGTGACGCGGCTTGAGCGCAACCACCTGCTCCAGCGCGATTTCATCGTTGCGGACTACGTGCACATCCTGACCCAGCTCACCCAGATACTGCACGAGGTTATAGGTAAAGGAATCGTAATTATCTATCATTAACAATGACATAGAAATACCTTAACGCTGGCCGATGGTGTTCGGCCATGCCTGAATTTCGTTATTTTCGCCGGAATCGGGAGCAAGCGAAAGTTTTCTGGCGCCACGCACCACCACCAGATGTTCGAATTCATGCACCGGCATCGGCTTGCTGAACAGGTAACCCTGATAGGCCAGGCAACCGTTTTCGAGCAGGAAAGCGAGCTGCTGCTCGGTTTCCACGCCTTCGGCGATGACCTCGAGGCCGAGATTGATCGCCATGCCGATGATGGTGCGCACGATGACGGCGTCGTTCGGGTCGGAGGTAATATCGCGCACGAACGAGCGGTCGATCTTGAGCTGATCCAGCGGCAGCTTCTTCAGATAGGCCAGCGAGGACTGGCCGGTGCCGAAATCGTCGATCGAGAAATTGATGCCGAGCGGCTTCAATGCCGCCATGGTGGCAATCACGTTCTCGACGTTATCGAGCACCATGCTTTCCGTAAGTTCCAGCTTGAGCAATCCGGGATGGATATCGGCCTGCTCGACGATGCGCTGCACCTGCACAGCGAAATCAGGCTGGCAGAACTGGCGGGCACTGACGTTGACCGCGAGTTGCAGATGCTGCGTCATCTCATTGCCAGCCCACAGCTTGAGCTGGGCACAGGCACGCTCCAGCACCCAGAAGCCGATGGGTACGATGAGGCCGGTTTCCTCGGCCAGCGGAATGAATTGTGCCGGCAGTACAAAACCGTGCCGCGGATGCTGCCAGCGCAGCAGTACCTCGGCCCCGACCACCCGCCGCTTATCATCGACCTGCATCTGGTAATAAAGCTGCAGCTCATTGTTAGCCACCGCGCTGCGCAGCTCATCTTCAAGCGCGCTGCGCGCCTCCAGCGCCGCCTGGATTTGCGGATCGTAGAAGCGCAGCGTGTTGCGGCCCGCCTTCTTGGCCTGATACATGGCGCTGTCGGCACGCTTGATCAGCTCTTCCAGGTTGTCCTCGCCGGCACTGAACAGACTGACACCGATGCTGGGCGTCGTATGATGGGTCTGGCTCTGCAGTTGGTAGGGGACGCTCAGCGCGGCAATGATCTTTTCGCCGATATGCTCGGCATTGCCGGAAGCGACGGTTTCCACCTCGCCCAGATCTTCGAGTATGACAACGAATTCGTCGCCGCCGAGGCGGGCGATGGTGTCCTCGCCGCGCACGCATTCGAGCAGGCGCTTGGCCACCTCAATCAGCAGCAGGTCGCCCACACTGTGGCCGCGCGTATCGTTGAGCGTCTTGAAATTGTCGAGATCGATCATGAGCACGGCACCGCAGCGCTTGTTGCGTGTGGCCGACGCGACCGCCTGGCCCAGGCGATCGATCAACAGCAAGCGGTTGGGCAGCTGGGTCAACGGATCGTAGTGAGCCAGCCGGCGGATCTGCAGCTCGGCCTGCATGTGCCGCGTGATATCGTCAAACGCGGCGACATAATTGCTCACTTCGCCGGCGTCGTTGCTCACGGCCGAAATGTGCAGCGCCTGCATATAGGTGTCGCCGTTCTTGCGCCGGCCCCACAGTTCGCCCTGCCAGCTGCGATCGCGCCGCAGGCTCTCCCAGATTTCCTCGTAGAATTTTTCGTCCTGCTGGCCGTAGTTGAACAACAGCGGCCGGCTGCCCACCACTTCCTCGGCGCTGTAGCCGGTAATCGCGGTATAGGCCTGATTGACACGCAGCACGATGTAATTGGCATCCATGACCATCATGCCCTGATTCACCTCGAACGCATGGGCGGCGATCTTGAGGTCGCGCTCGGCGTGCAGGCGCTCGATGGCGATACCGGCGAGCCGCGCCGATTCATCAAGCAGCGTCAGCTCGTTATGCTCCGGTGGCCGGGCGGCGCGATGATAAATGGCAAACGTGCCGAGCACACGCCGGTCATGACTCAAAATCGGCTCCGACCAGCAAGCCGCTGCGTCCAGGCGCCGGGCAAGATCGGCCATAATGCCGTAACCACGCTGCTGTAGATCATCGATCAAGGTGCGGCGCGCGTGGAAAGCGGCTGATGCGCAAGCGCTGCTGGCATCGGCTACGGACCAGCCATCCACCACCTGCCGGAAAAAGGCCGGCATGCTGGGTGCCGAGCAGAAGCGCAGCCGCTGGCCATGCTCGTCGAGCAGAAGCACGGTACAGCGCATCTCCGGATACTGCTTTTCAATGGACAGCGCCAGCGCATCGAGAATGTAGGTCAGCGGCTGGCGCTGACTGATGTATTCGAGCACGGTGTTCTGCCGCGTCAGGTTCTCATACGCCTCGCGTATGAACTGCTCCCCTTGCCTGCGCTCGGTAATGTCACGCATGAAGCCGGTGGCCTGGCGCCGCCCCGGTGTTTTCATCGTGGTGATGGTCAGTTCCAGCGGAAAGCTGCGGCCATTGGCACGCATGCCCTGCAGCTCGAGCCGGCGCTCCATGGCGTGCCGTTCGCCGGAAAGCAGCTTGTGCAGCTTGCGGTTGTAGGATTCGCGCTGACCCGGCGGAATAATGAGTTCTGCCATGTTGCGACCCAGCACATCGGCACGGCGATAACCGAAAATACGCTCCGCCGCCGGATTGAACTCGGTCAGCCGCCCTTGATGGTCGATGGTGACGATGCCGTCGAACGCGGTATTGATGATGCTGCGTATCCGCTTCTCGCTCTGCTGCAGCGCCTTTTTCGCCTGCACATGCTCGGCCTGCAATGCTGTAATCATGAGCGTGATCAGCATCATCAGGCTCATCAGCGCCCACAGCGAGAACATGCCGTGCTGCTCGATCTGCTGCAGCGAACCGTTGTCGATGACGATGCCGCCGGCGATCAGGAACGACAAAGCCAGCACTGAGAACGAAGCGCCGGCGATGCCGTGGCGCATGGACGGCCAGACCACGAGCGGCAGCAGGAACAGCATGGCGGTCGAGTCGAACAGGCTGCGCGGCAGCGGGAAAAAGATGAACCAGACGACCAGCCCCGCCGCCAGCAGCCAGCCGGCGAATTCGCCGCGCTTCTGCCACAGCCGGGAAAATTCACCGCGCGACACGCTGAGCAGCAAGGGCGCAACCAGCAGCACACCCATGACGTCACCCATCCACCAGCTGAACCAGGCGCGGTTCAAAGCGTCGGCAGCAATTTTGCCGTGCAAAGCCAGGTTGAAAACGCCGCCGCTGGCCGACAACACCATGCCGAGGCCACCGCTCATGGCCAGGATGACCACATCGTAGGCACGCTCCAGCCGCGGCCGGAACTGGAAATGGCGCAAGAGCCACACTGCCAGCACAGGTCCCAGCGTATTGCCGATGGCAATGCCGATCGCCAGCAACGCGACCGGGGTAACGTCAAAATTGAGTGCGAGCGCGCTGACGAAGATCGCGGGCCAATAACGATAGCCCCAGCGAAACAATGCGGCGACGGCAATGCCAGACGGCAGCCACAGCAAGGTGATGTGCGGGCTGAAATCGGATATCAGCAGGCCGAATTTGCCGGTAATGGCGTAAGCCAGGGCGATTGTGCAAAGCCGTCCGCAATAAAGACGCATGTTCATGGTCTGCGATCAGCCCTCGCCGTTATCCAGGCCGGCCTGGACCATTTCAGCGGCACGCAGCACGGCACGGGCCTTGTTCTGGGTTTCCACCCATTCGCTCTCGGGCACGGAATCGGCGACGATGCCGGCGCCTGCCTGCGAATACAGCATGTTGTCCTTGACCACCCCGGTACGGATGGCGATGGCCAGGTCCATATCACCGTTGAAGCCGAGATAACCGACCGCGCCGGCATAGATGCCGCGCTTGACCTGCTCCAGCTCGTCGATGATTTCCATCGCGCGCACCTTGGGCGCGCCGCTGACGGTGCCGGCCGGGAACGTCGCCTCGAGCACATCGATAGCGGCCATGCCCGGTTTCAGGCGGCCTTCGACATTGGAGACGATGTGCATGACGTGCGAATAACGCTCGATGACCATGCTGTCGGTGACCTTGACCGAACCCGTCTGCGCGACACGGCCGACATCGTTGCGGCCGAGATCCATGAGCTGCACGTGCTCGGCACGCTCCTTGGGATCGGCCAGCAGCTCTTCGGCCAGCGCCAGATCATCCTCGCGCGTCTTGCCGCGTGGACGCGTGCCGGCGATCGGGCGCGCGGTGACGGTATCGCCCTCGAGCCGCACGAGAATTTCCGGCGAGGCGCCGACCACGTGATGGTCGCCCATGTCGTAATAAAACATGTAAGGCGAAGGATTGAGGCTGCGCAACGCGCGGTAGAGCGACAGCGGCGGCGCATCGAACGGCTGCGACATGCGCTGGCTCAATACAACCTGCATGATGTCGCCGTCGAAAATATAGCGCTTGGCCGTTTCCACCGCCTGCTTGAAGTTGGCTTCACCGAATTCAGAGGAAGCGCTGCTGGTCGCCAACGCCGGCGCACGCGGAATTTCCGCCGGCACGCGCAACAAGCCGACAAGTTCGGCCAAGCGGCTACGCGCGTCGGTATAGGCCTGCGGCTGTGCCGGATCGGCATAAACGATGAAATAAAGCTTGCCGGACAGGTTGTCGACCACGGCCAGCTCTTCCGACAGCATCAGCAGCACATCGGGCACGCCGAGCGCGTCGGCCTTGGGCCGGGCGTTCTTCTGCAGCCGAGGCTCGATGTAACGGATGGTTTCGTAGCCGAAATAGCCGGCGAGGCCGCCGGTGAAGCGCGGCAGGCCCTTGTTCCCCAGAAGGTGGGCCGGCGGCGTCTTGAATCGCGCCTGGTATTCCTTGATGAAATCGAGCGGATTGACATCTTCGACCTGCTCGACCACGACATCGTCCTGCAGCACTTGCAGCGAACGTTCGCGTGCAACGATGCGGGTTCGGGCCGGCAAGCCGATGATGGAGTAGCGGCCAAAACGCTCGCCGCCCTGTACCGATTCCAGTAAATAAGAATACGGACGGTTGGCGAGTTTGAGGTAAAGCGATAGCGGCGTATCGAGATCGGCAAAGGTCTCGATGACGAGCGGAATGCGGTTGTATCCCTGTGCCGCAAGCGCGGCGAATGCTTGTTGGTTTATGGTTTGCAGCATGGCGGTTCCCGAATCTTAGGATTGTTTTTTGGCGCATATGCGCCGCACGCAATTACAGGATCAGCGCCACCATCGCCGGCCTGGAGCAATCTTGCGTATTTCGGAAATCATGCGTTAGCCCGCTCTTTTTTATGAATAATCTTCGTTACTTCGGTCAAGCTGGCGATGACGGCATCGGCGCCCGAGGCCTCACCCGACACGCCGCGATTGTAGCCATACGGCACGTAAATCGCATAGCAGCCAGCACGATGCGCGGCTTCCATGTCGGCCATGGAGTCGCCCACCATCGCCATCTCCTGCGGAACAATAGCAAATTGCCGGCAAACATGCAGCAACGGCAGCGGATCGGGCTTTTTGCGGTCAAGCACATCGCCGCCTACGACAAGGTCGAAATAGCGATATAGCCCCATCGTCTGCAGCAGCGGCAGCGTGAACTGCTGAGGCTTGTTGGTGATGCAGGCGAGACGGAAGCCTGCGCGCCTGAGGTTTCGCAACGCCTCAATGACTCCGGGATAGAGCCGGGTATGGACATCGAGCCCATCGGCATAATGCCGGTAGAACAGGGATTGCGCCCGCTCGAACAGATCAGGCTCGGGCTCGCCGTCCATCTCGCCTGTCAGCAGGCGCTTGATCAGCCGCGCCGCGCCGTTGCCAACATACGTCATGACCACGGTTTCCGCCACCGGCGGCCGGCCGAGTTCGGCCAGCATCAAATTAGCGGCCAGCGCCAGGTCGGGCGCGGTGTGAAGCAAGGTGCCGTCGAGGTCGAGCGCGACAGCCTCGACCGCTATCGTACGAGCCGCCGGTAGCGCTTGCGCCGCGGCCGGCGCCATCAGACCTTGGCGAGTTCTGCGCGCAAGGCGCTGACAATGGTGTCGTAGCGGTTGGCATCGCTGTCGTTGCCGGCACCGAAAATGGCCGAGCCGGCGACGAAAGTGTCAGCGCCCGCACGCGCGATGTCGGCAATGTTGGCGACGTTGACGCCGCCATCGATCTCGAGCCAGATTTCGCGACCGGTTTTCTCGGTGTAGGCATCGATCTTGGCGCGCGCATGACGCAGCTTGTCCAGCGTGCCCGGAATGAACTTCTGTCCGCCGAAACCGGGGTTGACCGACATCAGCAGCACCATGTCGACCTTGTCCATGACGTAGTCGAGATAGTCGAGCGGCGTGGCCGGGTTGAACACCAGGCCGGACTTGCAACCGTGTTCGCGCACCAGCGACAGGCTGCGATCGATATGGTCCGACGCTTCCGGGTGGAAGGTGATGATGTTGGCGCCGGCCTTGGCGAAATCGGGAATGATGCGATCCACCGGCTTCACCATCAGGTGGACGTCGATGATGGCATCGGTCACAGGACGAATCGCCTCGCAAACGAGCGGACCGATGGTCAGATTGGGAACGTAATGGTTGTCCATGACGTCGAAGTGCACGATATCGGTACCGGACGTGATGACGTCGGTGATTTCCTGGCCCAGCTTGGCGAAGTTGGCGGAAAGGATGCTCGGTGCGATTCTGAAGGGTTTAGCCATGATGTTTACTTTTCGGTTAGCCGTAAAAATTTTATTTTAACCATAATCCCGGCCTCGAAACAGCCCAATCGGGCGCGAAACTCCGCTTTGCGACTGCGTACGCCATGGCAATGCACGCCGATGATGATGTCATGTCCGTAGCGCTGCTGCCCGGCCGGCCTGCCGTGTACTGCGAAATTGTTGCCTAAGCTGCTGTGATACAGGAAAATTGCGCCATGCATTTATTCACCGTCGGTGTGAACCACACCACCGCCCCTGTCTCCATTCGCGAGCATGTCGCTTTTCAAAATGAACAGCTGGGACAGGCACTGCGTGAGTTGACGGCCCATCAGGCGGTGCACGAGGCGGCGATTCTTTCCACTTGCAACCGCACCGAGCTCTATTGCAACACCGAGGATCCGCAGGTGGCGCTGGACTGGCTGGCGCAATATCACCGCCTGCAACTGCAAAGTATTCAGCCTTACATGTACACCCTGCCGCAGCAGGAGGCGGTCAAGCATGCCTTCCGCGTCGCCGCCGGGCTCGATTCCATGGTGCTTGGCGAACCGCAGATTCTGGGCCAGATGAAGCAGGCGGTGCGCATCGCCGAACACGCCGGCACCCTGGGCACGCTGCTGCATAAGCTGTTCCAGCGCACCTTCGCCGTGGCCAAGGAAGTGCGCAGCACAACGGACATCGGCGCCAGCTCGCTGTCGATGGCCGCGGCCTCAGTGCGGTTGGCGCAGCGCATCTTCGGTAATCTGCAGGGGCAGAAGGTGCTGTTTGTCGGCGCCGGCGAGATGATCGAACTGTGTGCCGAATATTTCGCCGCGCACCAGCCGGCCTCGATCACCATTGCCAATCGCACGCTGGAGCGCGGGGCCGAGCTCGCACACAAGATCGGTGCCGACGCCATGCTGCTGCTCGACCTGCCCGAGCGCCTGGCTGAATTCGATATCGTCGTCACCTCCACCGCCAGCCAGCTGCCCATCATCGGGCTCGGCATGATCGAACGTGCGGTCAAGGCGCGCAAGCACCGGCCGATATTCATCGTCGACCTGGCCGTGCCGCGCGACGTCGAGCCCGAGGCCGGCGAACTCGATGATGTCTTTCTTTATACCGTCGACGACCTGGCGCAGGTGGTGCAGGAAGGCCTCAGCAACCGCCAGGAAGCCGCGGCCGACGCCGAAACCATTATCGCAGCGCGCGTCGACAAATTCATGCATTGGCTGCAGACGCGCAGTGCGGTGCCGACCATACGCGCGCTGCGCGAGCAGGCCGAACGGCTGCGCCAGGGCGAGCTGGAAAAGGCGCTGCGTCAATTGGCGCGTGGCGACGATCCCGCGCTCGTGCTCGAAACCCTGAGCAGCGCGCTTACCAACAAGCTACTGCATGGCCCGAGCCACACGCTCAACCACAGCACCGGCGACGAACGGCTGGAAGC
This sequence comes from uncultured Methylophilaceae bacterium, assembly GCA_966238525.1. Taxonomy (GTDB): domain Bacteria; phylum Pseudomonadota; class Gammaproteobacteria; order Burkholderiales; family Methylophilaceae; genus CBILOJ01. The sequence continues at coordinate 8,832 of CBILOJ010000058.1, forward strand.
CCTGCTGCGGCAGATCTATCAGTTGCCGTCATGACTCACGCCGCCGCCATCGATCAATCGCCTGCCATGAAGCCCTTACGATGAAACCCTCCATGATCAACAAGCTCGCCGGTTTGAGCGAGCGCCTCGACGAACTCAATCGTCTGCTAAGCACGCAAGACATCACCAGCGACATCGACAATTACCGCAAGCTGACGCGCGAGCATGCCGAGATCACGCCTATCGTCGAACAGTTCCGCGATTACCGCCAGGCCGAGACCGACATCGACGAAGCGCGCACCATGCTGGCCGATCCCGAGATGAAGAGCTTCGCCGAGGAAGAAATCGCCAGCGGCAAACAGAAGCTGGAAGATGTGGCAGCCGAGTTGCAGAAGCTGCTGCTGCCCAAGGACCCCAACGACGAGCGCAACATCTTCCTCGAAATCCGCGCCGGTACCGGCGGCGACGAGTCGGCACTGTTCGCCGGCGACCTGTTTCGCATGTACAGCCGCTACGCCGAACGCCAGCGCTGGAAGGTGGATGTGGTGTCCGCCAACGAATCCGAGCTGGGCGGCTACCGCGAAATCATCGCCAAGATCGAAGGCTACGGCGCCTATTCCAAGCTCAAGTTCGAATCAGGCGGCCACCGCGTGCAGCGCGTGCCCGATACCGAAACCCAGGGCCGTATCCATACCTCGGCCTGCACCGTTGCCATCCTGCCCGAGGTCGACGAAGTGTCCGACGTTACCATCAACCCGGCGGAAATCCGCATCGATACTTTCCGCGCCAGCGGCGCCGGCGGCCAGCACATCAACAAGACCGATTCCGCCGTACGCATCACCCACCTGCCGACCGGCATCGTCGTCGAATGCCAGGACGACCGTTCGCAGCACAAGAACAAGGCGCAGGCGATGAGCGTGCTCGCCGCGCGCATCAAGGACGTGCAAATGCGCGAACAGCAATCCAAGATCGCCTCCGACCGCAAGCTCATGATAGGCAGCGGCGACCGCTCCGAACGCATCCGCACCTACAACTACCCGCAGGGCCGCATCACCGACCATCGCATCAACCTGACCTTGTACAAGATCGACGCCATCACCGAAGGCGACATGGATGAGTTGATAGGCGCGCTGGCGGCTGAGCATCAGGCTGAACTGCTCGCCAACCTGGGTGAGGAAGCCTGAGCGAAGCATTCACCATAACGGCCCATCTGGCCGCAGCCCAGAGTCGTGTAGCGTTGGCACGGGAGGTAAACGCGAGCGAGGCGCGGCGCGAAGCGCGCGGGCTGCGGCAGGCGGCGCGGGACACTGACCCCG
>CBILOJ010000059.1:0-10016 GCA_966238525.1 uncultured Methylophilaceae bacterium
ATGCTTTTTATTCGCCGGCTGCAAGTGGCCGGAGCGAGCGTGGATCATGCGTACGACTCGCTTTTCGCGCGAACGGAGTAATTAAGGCTTGTGTGCTCGCCGGGTAACGTTCATCGAGATAAACGCTCCGACGGCTGGACATGCAACTGATTGTTATTAATAGAATTTAAAGCTGGGGAAAATGATGCGATGCGAGCGGACCTGGTCAAATCTCCCCTGGCGGACAGAATTGATTCGAGTCGTGCAAAACTGCTGTGAATTACCACTGATGAAGCCACCGCATTCTCTCCTCTATAAGCCGCCTCTTGACGGGCGGCTGATACATTACGAAATTTCGGGGGGACAACTCTGTGCAACTGACTGCAAACTAGCATAAAAAAAACGCGAGTACAAGCAGGCGATCGCCTGAAAATGCCGTCATAGCGTGCTATGGGGAAGATAGGAGAATAATGGCCGGGGAATTTTGGGCAGTGCGAAGGGGTATAATATCGGCCGATGCGGCAGAAGTTCGCATACATTCACACAGCATTCATGTGCGAAGAAGGGCTGGTGCCGGGAGGGGGAATCGAACCCCCATGAAGTTGCCCTCGCTGGATTTTGAGTCCAGTGCGTCTACCAATTCCGCCATCCCGGCAAAAGAGGCAGCATTATAACAAGCAGCGAGATTTATGCGTACTCAAGATTTCGACTTTCATCTTCCCGACGAACTCATCGCCCAGTTTCCCGCAGCGGAGCGCAGCGCGAGCCGCTTGCTGCGGCTGGATGGACCGAGCGGCGCCGTGCATGACCACACCTTCCTCGAACTGCCGAGCCTGCTCAACCGCGGCGATTTGCTGATATTCAACGATACCCGCGTCATCAAGGCTCGCCTCTATGGCCATAAGACCAGTGGCGGCAATGTGGAAGTGCTGGTCGAGCGTGTGCTGGACGACCGGCGCGCCCTGGCTCATGTACGCGCTTCGCGCTCGCCCAAGCCCGGCAGTCGTATCAGGCTGGCTGACGCCATCGACGTCGAGGTGCTGGAGCGGCAGGACGATCTGTTCCTGCTTGATTTCCACGGCGATGCACCGCTGCTGGAATTGCTCGAGCGCCACGGCAATCTGCCGCTGCCGCCCTATATCACGCATGCTGCCAGCGGCAGCGATGAAGAGCGCTATCAGACCGTCTACGCGCGCATGCCAGGCGCGGTAGCCGCGCCGACCGCAGGGCTGCACTTCGATGCCACCATGCTGGAACGACTGCAGCAGCACGGCATCGACATCGCCTATGTCACGCTGCACGTCGGCGCCGGCACATTCCAGCCGGTACGCGTCGACAGCATCGCCGAACACAAGATGCACAGCGAGCTTTACTCGGTGCCGGCCGAAACCGTTGCCCTGATCGAGAAGACGCGTCAACGCGGCGGCAAGATCACGGCGGTCGGCACTACCGTATTGCGCGCGCTCGAAAGTGCCGCACGCTCGGGTGAACTGGCAGCGGGCAGCGGGGATACCGACATTTTCATTACACCCGGCTACCGCTTCCGTGTGGTCGAACGGCTGCTGACCAACTTCCATCTGCCCAAGAGCACACTGTTGATGCTGGTCTCCGCTTTTGCCGGGCTCGACCATGTCCAGAACGCTTATCGCCATGCCGTTGCCCAGCGCTACCGCTTCTTCAGCTACGGTGACGCCATGCTGATTGAACGCGCATGAGACGACGATTTTCGCCAATTGACGTAGACTCTGGAACTCGTTGCGGCTGTAGCGGCTCCATACTCATGTTTTCACCAGAATAATATTCGCATTCAAGAAGGTCCTGACCATGCCCATCATCAAGCGTCTCCAAGTCTCCGCCTGTCTGCTGCCACTGCTGCTGGGTGCGCCCAACGCCTTGGCGCAGGTGCTGCCCGAAGCCCAGATCGGCATCAAGATTCCGCTGGCCGACCCCTCGACATCGAGACCGATGACGATTGCCTACCTGCCTACCGTCAGCCGTTATTACATTGCAGACGGCGGCCTGGCTGCATTGCCGGGTGACCCAACGGGCGCGCCGGCAAGATCGGAAGTCCATGTCTATAGCGAGGAAGGCGTACGCCTGCAATCGGCCAAGCCCGGCCTGGATAATCGCTCCATCTATTTCAATCCCAATACGCGGCAGATCGAAACCGTCACTTATAACGTCTCCAGCGCCGCCGGCTTCAGGCCAGGCATGGGCATCTTCGCATTGCATGTCGATGAAAGCGGTGCCCTCGCAGATGACTCCAGCCAACTTGCCGGCCCCAATCCGGCCTTTGGCGACGCAGCCACCATGCCGAGCTACGACCCGGTCGCCAAGCGTTATTACGCCAAGCAGGAGCGCAGTAACAAGGTTTGGGTGGTCGACGTGGAAAAACGCGAGAAGATCAGCGAGCTTGCGCTCGACCTGGAGGCCGCGGGTGCCAAGTTCAACGACATCAGTGACCACTACGTCGCCTACACCGGCTTTGCCGGCGAGGAACTGGCCGTGCTCGACGTCGATCACAAGGCGGTGCTGGTGTTCGACCTCAATGGCAAGTTCGTGGGAAAAAGCGCGTTACCCGCAAACATCAAGCTGCATGCACAGAACTATTACAACGGTCTCGGCTTCACCAACGGCATGATGTTCGTCTACCACGAGAACGAGGGCGAATTCGGCACCTATTACGGGTTCAGAATATCGGATCAGCAATTGTCGCCAGCCATGCCCTGACACGGCAATCAATAAAAAAGGCGGCATGTAGCACATGCCGCCTCATATGCATTACTGCAGCAGCAACTAGACTGCCAGCTTCTTGCCCGCCGTTTCGGAAATATAACCGAGCACGGCGCCTACCACCATCGACACCGGAATCATGATGTCGGCCGCATCGACCATGCCGCCGTCGCCAGCCGCGCCCGCCACATCCACGCCGACCCAGGTCGCAGCGCCGAGGAATACCCCGGGAATGAACCCCAGCAGCGGAATCTTGGCTTGCACGCAGAAGATGAAGGCGATGATGCCGAAGATAATGGCCAGGACAACAACATTGCCGCCGCCCATCGCATTGAAGACAAAGAGTGCAAGCGCGGCCCAGAAATTGCCGGCCAGGTTGGAAGCGACAGCTTTCTTGAGCCCATCCATGCCACCGCCGGCGGCGTAGAAAGTGGCCCAGGCGATGATGCCGGCCCAGACGATCAGACCCAGTTCGGGCATGCCCACTGCGGCATAGACCCAGACGCCGATCAGAATACCAATGCTAATGCCTAACGCTACGAGTAGATCCATTGTATTTCTCCCCAAAGTTAAGTTGGAACGAGAATAGCAGCGGATGGATAACCTATCGTCAGATCTTGGTGTCAACTTGATGTGGCTGTCCATATCAAGTCCGCTGACGCAATATAGTATGGAACAGCTCGCGATGTAAACTTTTTGTGCTAGTCGGCGCGCGCGGTACGGTTCGGCTGCAGAACGGCCGGCGGCTGGTAAGTCCAGCTGCCGCGCCAGGCCTTGAGCACGAGATTGGGGTAGCGCGCCTGGCCCAGCGAACCGTTGTAGCGGCCGAGCGCGCGATAGAGATCGCCGCGCTCGATATCGAGATAGTGGCGCAGGATGGTGCAGCCGTAGCGCAGGTTGAGCCGCATGTGGAACAGGTTGTGTTCGGCGGCGCCTATGGTCTTCACCCAGAACGGCATAACTTGCATATAGCCGCGCGCGCCCGATACCGAAACCGCATACTTGTTGAAGCCGCTTTCAACCTGGATCAGTCCCAGCACCAGTTGCGGATCGAGGCCGGCGCGCGAGGCTTCATACTGCACCGTACGCAGGAAATCGCGGCGCTGTGCTTCGTCCGGCATGCGCCTTTCCAACCGCTTCGACATCTCGTCCAGCCACAGCTGCCCTTCCGTCTCACTGGCAAACATGAGCCGTGGCGCGGCGCTGTCGCTGATCGAGCGCTGCATCAATGAGCGCACACTATTGGACAGCGGTTCCTCGACCTGTCCCGCAGTCGCCGCCAGCGCCGCTAGCAGCAGCGTCGCGATCAGAAATGCGCGCAGCAACTTAATGACCCAGCACCTCCGTGATCCGGGCGACGATGCCGTCCAGCGCCACGCTCTGCGCTGCGCTGTCGGTGCGCGCCTGGTATTCGACCTGGCCTTCCTTGAGCCCGCGTTCGCCAATGACGATGCGATGCGGAATACCGATCAGCTCGATGTCGGCGAACATGACGCCGGGACGTTCGCCGCGATCGTCGAGCAGCACGTCGATGCCGGCGGCCTGCAGCTCGTCGTGCAGCTTTAGCGCAGCCTCGCGCACGGCGTCCGAACGCTCGAAGCCGATGGCAGCAATCGCCACCTCGAACGGCGCCATGGCTGCCGGGAATACAATGCCGCGTTCATCGAAATTCTGCTCGATGGCGGCACCGACAATGCGCGATACACCGATGCCGTAGCAGCCCATTTCCATCGGCTGCTGCTGGCCGTTCTCATCGAGATAGGTTGCCGCCATCGCCTGCGAATACTTGGTACGCAATTGGAAGATATGGCCGACTTCGATACCGCGGCACAGCGCGAGCACGCCCTTGCCGTCCGGGCTCGGATCGCCCGCCACCACGTTGCGGATGTCGGCGACCAGAGCAGGCTCGGGCAAATCGCGGCCGAAGTTGACGCCGGCCAGGTGATACTTGGGCTTGTTGGCGCCGCAGACGAAATCGCTCATCGCCGCTACCGTATGATCGGCGATGACCGTCACCTGGTCCGATACGCCGACCGGGCCAATGAAACCGGGCGGGCAATTGAGGTGGGCGCGAATTTCCTCGTCGCTGGCGAAACGGAATTTTTCCAGGCCGGCCAACTTGCCGACCTTGACCTCGTTGAGGGCATGGTCGCCGCGCAGCAGCAGCAGGTAAAACCGGCTGTCGGCCATGAGCGCGATCGCCTTTACCGTACGCTGCAGATCGATCCCCAGCAACGCCGCCACGTCTTCGCAAGTCGTTTGCTTAAGCGTCTCGACCTCATGCATGGTTTCCACCGCAGCGGCGCGAGCTAACGCCGGCGCCAGCGCCTCGGCCAATTCGACATTGGCGGCATAGTCGGAATCGGGGCAATACGCCAAGGCATCCTCGCCCGAATCGGCCAGCACGTGGAATTCATGCGAACCCTCGCCGCCGATGGCACCGGTATCGGCACGCACGGCTCGGAACTGCAGGCCAAGACGGGTGAAGACATTGCTGTAGGCCTGGTACATGGCCTGATAGGTTGCTTCGAGCGAGGCGAAATCGGTGTGGAAGGAATAGGCATCCTTCATCATGAATTCGCGCGCGCGCATGACGCCGAAACGCGGCCGGATTTCGTCGCGAAACTTGATCTGGATCTGGTAGAAATTCAGCGGCAACTGCTTGTAGGAACGGATTTCGCGCCGCGCGATGTCGGTGATGACCTCCTCATGCGTCGGGCCGAAGCAGAAGTCGCGCTCGTGCCGGTCCGTGATTTTCAGCATCTGCGGACCGAACAGCTCCCAGCGCCCGGTCTCCTGCCACAGCTCGGCCGGCTGCACGGCCGGCATCAGCAGTTCGAGCGCACCGGCCCGGTTCATCTCGTCGCGCACGATGCGCTCCACCTTGCGCAGCACGCGCAGGCCCAGCGGCATCCAGGTATAGAGACCCGAGCCCAGACGTTTGATCAGCCCGGCGCGCACCATGAGCTTGTGGCTGGGCAACTCGGCTTCGTTCGGTGCTTCTTTCTGGGTGGCGAGGAAAAACTGGGAGGCGCGCATAACTGACTTTTCGGAGAGGTGGACTTAAGGTGCGGATTTTATAGCGAAACGCGGTACAAGTCAGCCGATGATGTCGCCTCAGGACGCTAGACTAAAGCACCAGCGGCGCATCGGGCAGTTCGTTGTCATTGACCGCGCCCGCCGGGAATTGCCGCCGCAGCAAATCGCTGATGCGTTCTATGCCGGCGATCACGCCGTTTTCAAAACGGCCTTGCCGGAAAGCCGCTTCCATTTCCAGGCAAATGGCTTGCCAGCCCGGAGCGCCCACTTCATGGTCGATACCGCGGTCGGCGACAATTTCAACGTCGTGATCGGCCAGCAGCAGATAGATCAGCACGCCGTTGTTGTGCTGCGTATCCCAGATGCCGAGCCGGGCAAATAATTCAATAGCGCGCTGGCGTGGCGTCACCCCGCGCAGCAAGTCGAACGGATGCAAGGCCGCCTCGACCACGAAGCGGATTTCGCCGCTATGGCCGCTTTCGCTGTGGGAGATGGCGGCTTCCATATTGCGCATGGCAGCCGCCGGAAAGTGGCGGCGCACCAGCCAGGGGCCGCTGCAGACGTGACGCAGGAAGCGCCGGATCGAACGATTACCAGCCACCTGAAGCCCCTCCGCCGCCGAAACCGCCGCCACCGCCACTGAATCCGCCGCCGCCAAAACCACCGCCGCGACCAAAGCCGCCACCACCGATCGGCAGGAAGCCCATGCCCCCGCTCATGGTCAACACGAAGGCGACAATGCCCAGCACCAGCGCAACGAGCAAGCCGCCGCCGAAGAACCAGACCGCGGCACCGATGAGGCCGCCGGTCGCCGCGCCGCCCATGAAACTGCCGAGCATGGCGCGCATCAGTCCGCCGACGATGAGGCCGCCGAACAGCAGCAGCGGCAGCATGCCCTCCCAGCCGCCGTTACCGGCATTGGCGCGCTGTTGTGGCTCGGGCAAAGGCTCGCCTTCGATGACGCCGGCAACGCTATCGATGCCGGCATCGAGGCCGGCGTAGTAGTCGCCCTGCTTGAATTGCGGAATCATGACGTTCTCGATGATGCGCTTGGCGATGACATCAGGCAGCACGCCCTCCAGCCCGTAACCGACCTCGATGCGCACCTTGCGGTCATCCTTGGACAGCAGCACGAGGACGCCGTCATCGACATCCTTGCGCCCGAGCTGCCACTGATCGACCACGCGGATGGCGTACTGCTCGATGGCTTCCGGCTGCGTGGTGGGAACGATCAGAATTGCGATCTGGCTGCCCTTGTGCGATTCGAACGCGGCAAGCTTGGCTTCGAGCGCCGCCTGCTGCTCGGCGGACAGTGTGGCGGTCAAATCGGTGACGCGTGCGGTCAGCGCCGGCACTTCGACCGCATTGCTCCCGGCGCCGGCCACGGCCAGCATGGGAGACAGGCACAGCAGCAGGCAGATGAACCAGCGGCGCATTGCGATCTTAGCTATTGAAATCGACCTTGGGCGGCGTCGCGATGGCCTTTTCGTTTTCTACCGCAAACGCCGGCTTGGTCTCATAGCCGAACATCTTGGCCGTCAGGTTGTTGGGGAAAGAACGTATGGCGACGTTGTATTCCTTGACCGACTGGATGTAGCGATTGCGCGCCACGGTAATGCGATTCTCGGTGCCTTCAAGCTGCGCCTGCAGGTCGCGGAAATTGGCATCGGCCTTGAGCTGCGGATAGTTTTCCGCCACGACGAGTAATCGCGACAAAGCCGAGGTCATCTGCCCTTGCGCTTCGAGGAAGCGCGACATGGCGGCCTCATCGGCGACGAGCTCGGGCGTGGCCTGGATGCTGCCCACGCGCGAACGCGCTTCGGTTACCTGTTCCAGCACTTCCTTCTCGTGCGAGGCATAACCCTTGACGGTATTGACCAGGTTAGGCACGAGATCGGCACGGCGCTGATACTGGTTCAGCACTTCGGACCAGTTGGCCTTGGTTTCCTCATCCAGCGTCTGGAATTTGTTGTAGCCGCAGCCGGAAAGGCCGAGCAGCACGATCAGGATAAAGGCGTTTCGCCATAGTGTACGCATGTTCGCTCCTTGAAAATTCATCAACACAAACTCAGCTATCAGTTGGGGCGGCGTCAGCCGATTGCAAGTTCTGCATCAGGTCGCGCGCAAAGCACAGGTCTTCCCAGGCCTTGGCCTTGTCCCCCGGGCTGCGCAATAAATAGGCCGGATGATAGGTCACTACCACCGGCACGCCATGGTAATCGTGCTGCTTGCCGCGCATCGAGGCGATGCTGTCCTTGGAATTGAGCAGCGACTGCGCGGCGAACTTGCCCAGCGCCACGATGAGCCTGGGACGGATCAGCTCGACCTGGCGCTTGAGATAAGGGTCGCACTGGTAAACCTCTTCGCCGTGCGGATCGCGGTTATCGGGCGGCCGGCACTTGAGCACATTGGCGATATAAACATTGTCACCGCGTTTGAGCCGGATCGCCGCCAGCATGTTATCGAGCAGGCGGCCGGCCTGGCCGACGAAAGGTTCGCCCTTGCGATCTTCCTCGGCGCCCGGTGCCTCGCCGATCAGCAGCCAGTCTGCATCGAGGTCGCCGACGCCGAACACGGTCTTGGTGCGCGTCTGGCACAGATTGCAAGCCGGGCAATGCTCCACCGCCTGCTGCAGCTCGGGCCAATTCATGCGCATGATGCGCTCGCGCCGATCGTCGCCCATGGGCGATTCGGCGGCTGAGGGCACATCGATATCTTCAGCCTCGAGCGGTGCCTGCAGAATGGCCGGCTCGGCTGGCGGGATCTCTTCCACCGGCATTTGCGGTTCGCCGGCCGGTAGCTCTTGGTATTCGGTGCGCATCGCCTCCTCTTCTCCGGCAGCGCTCGCGGCAGCCGTTTCAGGTGTCGATGCTTTCATTGTCGCCGGCGCGCCGGCTGCGTTCGGTGCTGCTGCCGACACAGGCGCTGGTCTTTTTACCGCCTCGTTGTCGGGCAGCGCTGGCGCCGCGCGCGGGCGCCATACCGGCAGCAATTCCAGTTCACGCAGCACGTCTTCGCGGCCGAGCTTGTCGCTCATAGCATCATGCCCATCAGGATCGCGTCCTCACGGCCGCCGCGCGCCGGGTAATAGCCGCGCCGTATCGCCATTTCGTTGAAACCGAAACTTTCATACAGCCGCACCGCCGCGGTATTCGACGGCCGCACTTCGAGGAACATCTGCACGGCGCCATGCTTGCGGGCGACATCGCCCATATGCGTCAGCAGTGCCCGGCCGAGGCCGTGTCCCTGATGGCCCGCGGCGACGCTGATATTGAGCAGGTGCGCCTCGTCGAGCACGAGCATGAGCACGGCATAGCCGATGATGCTTTGGTTATGCTCGAGCAGCCAGCAGCTGTGCCCGGCCGCCAGCGAATCGCTGAAATTGCCGCGCGACCACGGATAGGGGTAGATGGTGGGCTCGATCGTCATTACCGCATCGAGGTCGGCCGGCTGCATCGGCCGAAAACTCAATCGATTGTCGAGCAGCGCGTTCAATTGAATTTCATCCCGGCGGCGCGCTCGCTGGTCTTGAGCGCGACCTTGTTGCGAATGTAGATCGGCGCCGCTTCCGCCGCCGTCACGCCTTGCCCGACTGCGAATAGGGGTACGGCCAGCTCGGCGATGGCCAGCGCGTGCGGGTAGGCTTGGGCAAAAATGTTGTCGGCCTGTCCGCCATAGGCCGTTTGCAAGGCCTCGGCATATGCCGCCCAGCCGCTGCCGAGCCCGGTCCAGCCCGTGCCTTCCACCATCGGCACCGCCTCGGGCTTGTAAAGTCCGGGCGCGCAAGCCTCGCGCCAACTATCACCTTCCCGAACGTAGGCGGCGTGGTAAACCTCGCCCATGCGCGCGTCGAGACAGGCGATAACGCGGGTTGCATTGCTGCGTTGCGCTTCCTCGCCGTGGGCCAGCGCCAATAGCGTGCTGACACCGACCACGGGCAGATCGGCGCCGAAAGCGAGCCCTTGCGCCACGCCACAGCCGATGCGCAAGCCGGTGAACGAGCCCGGACCGGCGCCGAAAGCGATGCCGTGCAGATCGCTTATCTCGATGCCGGCTTCAACCAGCAATTCGCGCAGCAAGGGCAGAATGCGCTGCGAATGCGTCTGCCCGGCATGCAGCGCACGTACGTGGCGATGGCCGTCGAGCAGCAGGGCCAGCGAGAGGTATTCGGTCGAAGTGTCGAGCGCGAGGATACGCATGAGAGGATTCAGTAATTATTCAGCCGTTATTTTGCCATAGCCGGGTTTTCTGCGGCTGGCCTTGAT
>CBILOJ010000060.1:0-9968 GCA_966238525.1 uncultured Methylophilaceae bacterium
ACAACACGAGATTGGCAGGCTGGCGCGCAAACTCGTAGACTTCAGGCGCCGGGCGTTCAATCGCAATACTGAGATGTCGCGCCTGGTTAGCCATGGCTACAGCTTCTTGTGCAGCTTGAGCACTTCGTCGCTCTTCTTGCGCATGCGGATATTGATCATCTCGACGGCGACCGAGAACGCCATGGCGAAATAGATGTAGCCCTTGGGCACGTGCACGTCGAAGCCTTCGATGATGAGCGTGGCGCCGACCAGGATCAGGAAGGACAGCGCGAGAATCTTGATGGTGGGATTGGCGTCGACGAAATCGCCGATGGGCTTGGCGGCAAACAGCATGACGCCGACTGCCAGAATGATGGCGATGGCCATGATGGAAACGTGATCGGCGAGGCCGACGGCCGTGATCACGGAATCGAGCGAAAAGACGATGTCGAGGATGGCGATTTGCACCAGCACCATGCCGACGCTGGCGGCAACAACGGGTTTGCCCTCGCTCTCCACGCCCTCGAGGCTGTTGTGGATTTCATGCGTGGCCTTGGCCAGCAGGAACAGGCCGCCGCCGATCAGGATGATGTCGCGCCCCGAGATTTCCTCGCCGAATATGGTGAACCAGGGCTCGGTCAGGCCCATGACCCAGGCCAGCGAGAACAGTAGCGCCAGTCGCGTGCCCATGGCGAGGCCGAGGCCGGTGCGGCGGGCAAAATTGCGCTGATGGGCGGGCAAGCGGCCGACCAGAATGGAAATGAAGATGATGTTGTCGATGCCGAGCACGATTTCGAGCGCGGTCAGGGTGCCCAATGCAATCCAGGCTTCAGGGCTGGCGAACCATTCAAACATGTGTTACTCCGGAGGGGGTCATTGTGTAGGTCGTGGCGCTTAGCGTTCGCCGTTGATATTCTGCAGCACGCGCGTGGCGATTTCCTCGATGGAGCGCGAGGTGGAATCGATCCAGTTCACGTTCAGGCGCTGCATGAGTTTTTCCGCCATCTGCACTTCATGGCGGCAATTCTCGAGCGAGGCGTAGACGCTGTCCGGTCGGCGTTCGCTGCGTACGCGATGCAGGCGTTCCGGGTTGATGGTGAGGCCGAACAGTTTGTCGGTGTGCTGGAGCAGGGCTTCGGGCAGCACGTCGCGCTCGAAGTCCTCGGGAATCAATGGGTAATTGGCGACCTTGAGACCGAATTGCATGGCGAGATAAAGGCTGGTCGGCGTTTTGCCGCAGCGCGACACGCCGATCAGGATGACGCGTGCCTGGTTGAGGCCGTGGTCGGTAATGCCGTCGTCATGGTTCAGGGCGAAATTGATGGCGTCGATGCGTTCGGCATAGGCATTGTTGTTGACCGCATGCGACATGCCGACATTGCGCTCGGGCTCGACGCCGAGTTCGAGCGCGAGCGGGTCGATGAATTTGCCGAACAGGTCGAGGCAGAGGGCATCGGCCTGGCAGATCAGTCCGCGTAACTGCGGATCGACCAGGGTCATGACGATGATCGGTCGTGCATTGTCTTCCTTGCCGACGCGGGCCACGCGTTCCAGCGCGGCTTCCGCCTTGGCGACGGAGTTGGTATAGGGCAGGCGGATGTGGCGGAAGGTGACGTCGGGGAAGTGCGCAAGCAGATGGCCCAGCGACTGCGCGGTGATGCCGGTGCCGTCCGAGATGAAAAAAACGCTGCGATGTTGCATGGTGATCCGTTCAGAGCTGCGATGATTTGATGGCATGGGCTGAGGCCGATGCGGAAGCGCTTAATGTACTAAAGATGAGCCGGGCTGGCTAGATGCCGCGCAATTTCATGATTTTACGCTTGCCCGTGGTCGAAAATATGTTACACAATCGTTGGCACAACAATTCGGTACTTGCGCATGAGCCTGCGTTTTCGCCTCAACCTGCTGATCACGATCCTGTCGCTGCTGTTCATGTCGGCGGTCGGCTTCGTCATCATCAAGGGCATGCGTACTTCGATCCACGAAGGCGTCGAAGCCGCCACGCGCGTTACCGTACAGCTGCTCGATACCGTCATCGTCAGTTCCTACAAGAATCCCGAGTGGGGCTACACGCACAACGTGCTGCAACGCTTCCTGCAATCGCTGGGCTATGTACGCAGCAACAATATCTACCTCTACGATCTGCAGAGCAGCCTGATGTTCAAGTCGCCGCCTTCTACCTATCATGCCGACGTGCAACCGCCGCGCTGGTTCATAGACATGGTCACGCCGCAGCAGGAAACCGTCGTCCGCGATTTCAGCTATGGCAAGCTCGTCATCGTCTCCAATCCCGGCGGCGCCATCCGCGAAGCCTGGCTGCGCGTGAGCAATCTGCTGTGGCTGGCGCTGGGTTTCTTCCTGCTGCTCAACGGTGTCGTCTACTGGGCGCTGGGCCAGTCGCTGCGGCCGATGCATGCCATGCTGCAGGCCATCAACCGCGTTGAAAAAGGCGATCTGGCGACACGGTTGCCGGCATTCAAGCTGCCAGAGTTCCGGCGCATGGCGCGCAATTTCAATTCCATGGGCGAATCGCTGCAGCTGCGCACCGAGGAGAATCGCCGCCTCGCGCTTATCGTCAAGCAGACGGCGGACGCGGTCATGATCCACGATCTCGACGGCAACATCTCGTTCTGGAATCCGGCGGCACAGCGCATTTTCGGTTATGCCCCGGAGGAAATCATCGGCAAGTCGGCCAATCTGCTGACGCCGCCGGGCAGCGGCATCGATCTCGCGCAGAACCTCTCCATGATCAAGGAAAAGCGGACCATCGAGCTTTACGATACGCAGCGCGTGGCCAAGGACGGACGCGTGGTCGATGTCGCGCTGTCGGGGGCGCCGCTGGTCGATCCCGTGACCGACGAGGTTATCGGCGAGATCTGCAGCATGCGCGACATCACCGAGCGCAAACGCGCACAGGAGGCCGAACAGCGTCTCGAGGAAAATCGACAGCTTACGCACCTGATCCAGCGTCACATCGAGGACGAACGCCGCAGCCTGTCGCGCGAGCTGCACGACGAGCTCGGCCAGTACGTGACGGCGATCAAGACCTTCGCCGTCGGCATCGCCAGCAAGACCGGCGAGAAGATGCCCGAGGTGGCGGCCAACGCGCAAACTATTGTCGCTGCCGCGAATCATATCTACGACGGCATGCACAACATCATCCGCCAGTTGCGGCCGGGCTCGCTTGATAACCTGGGCTTGGCCGAGACCTTGCGCGATGCTATGGCGAACTGGCAGTCGCAGCATCCGAGTGTGCGTTTTTCGCTGACGCTGGCAGGCCGGCTGGACAATCTCGGGGAAACGATGAACATCAACCTCTATCGCATCGTGCAGGAGTCGGTGACCAATGCGCTGCGCCATGCCAAGGCCAGTGCGATTGACATCAGGCTCGACGGCGACGGTGACGACGAAGTGCAACTAACAATCAAGGACAATGGTGTGGGCATCAGTATCTGTAATGTAGACCAGGGCAAGCATTTCGGCCTGCTCGGCATGCGCGAGCGCACGCAGGCGCTGCGCGGCCGTTTCAGTATCGACTCGATACCGGGGCAGGGCGCGACCGTCAGCGTCGCCATCCCGAAAGGAAATAACGTATGAGCGCCCCCATCAATGTCATGCTGGTGGACGACCATGCCGTGGTGCGCATGGGTTTCCGCATGCTGCTGGAGACGGCGGCGGACATCAAGGTGATCGCCGAGGCCGAGAACGGCGAGCAGGCGGTCAAGCTCTACATGGAGCATCAGCCGGATGTTGTGGTCATGGACATCACCATGCCCGGCATCGGTGGGCTGGAAGCCATCGAGCGCATCATGGCCAAGGACAGTGCGGCGCGCATCCTGGTGCTGTCGGCGCATGAGGATTCGGTGCACCCGAAACGGGTATTGAACGCAGGTGCCATGGGTTATCTGACCAAGCGCAGCGCCGCCGAGGAACTGATCAAGGCGATTCGCACCGTTGCCGGGCGCAAGATGTACCTGGAGGCCAATATCGCGCAACAGATGGCGATTCAGCAGTTGTCGGGCCAGCAGAACCCGGTGGACGTGCTGTCCGACCGCGAATTCGAGGTTTTCATGGCGCTGGCCAAGGGCAAGACCACCAATGACATCGCCGATACGCTGTGCCTCTCACCGCGTACCGTGGGCACGCATCTCTACAATATCAAGCAGAAGCTCAACGCCAGCAATTCGGCCGAGATTGCGCTGATCGCGATGCGCTCCGGGCTGATTGACCCTTGAAGGTCAAGACTCAGTTCAGGGCATAGCGCGCGTAATAAAGGCCACCTGGCGCGACCAGTTCGACCACGGCACGTTCGCCGCTGGCAACGCGGCCAAAGCCAGGCGGAATCAGGACGGTAACAGGTTTTGCCGCTTTGTTCAGCATGCCGCCGGCCGCAACCTGCCATTGCGGCCATTCGCTGCGTGGCGGCAGGCTGGCGGCATCATGCCGCTGTGCCGCTTCGAGAAATGCACGCTTTTCTTCTCCCACCAGCAGGTTCCATATTTCGACCCGCAACAACGGCGTTGCCGTGATTTCGGCCGCAGTCTTTGCCGGCGCGGCGGGCTGTTCGGGCAGTGCCTCGACTTGCGGCATGACCGGAGTGAAACCGGCAGTGACGAAATCCGCCCAATAAGGGTCGGGCGCGCGGTTGGCGAGCAGGGCGTTTTGGCGATTCGTGCCGGTGCCGAGCTCGTTGCTCTCCAGGGCGCTGGCGGTGATTTGGTCCGCCGCATGCACGGCTAGGCTCGATGCAAGTTGTTGCGCAATCGAACCGCCGAGGCAGCCGCTTAGTGCCGGCATGGCGATTGCCAGTGCGGCGCAACGGAGCAGATGAGGTATGAGGCGCATAAGGATGGATGCTGGCTGCTGCGTTATTGTCGGGCTGCGCTCAGCCTATTCCCACTTTTTCAAGCTGTCCAGATGCATGCTGATGATAGGGCGGAACGCCAGCGCAAACCCTGCTGATCAAAGATGCGAATCCAGTTCCGCGCGCAGCCACTGATGGAAATGCTCGAGCCCGGTTTCCATCGGATGCTGGTAAGGTCCGCGTTCGTCTATGCCTTGCGCGAATAGCGCGCGCCGGCCGTTGTGCATGCGCTCGCAGATTTCCCGGTCTTCCACCGCGGTTTCCTCGTAAGCGGCCTGATGCGCCTTGACGAAGTCGCGCTCGAACAGGGCAATGTCTTCCGGGTAGTAGAATTCGACCACATTGGCGCAGGCATCGACGCCGCGCGGGATCAGGTGCGAAACCACGAGCACGTGCGGATACCATTCGATCATGAGGAACGGGTAGTAGACGAGCCAGATCGCACCATGCCGCGGCGTTTCGCCCGCCCCGTATTGCAATAGCTGTTGCTGCCATTCCTGGTAGACGGGCGAGCCCGATTTCTGCATCGACCGTGCGCCCACGCGCTGGACGCTATACCAGTCGCCGAACTCCCAGTTGAGGTCGTCGCAGTCGACAAACTGGTTCAGGCCGGGATGGAACGGGCCGACATGGTAATCCTCGAGATAGACCTCGATGAAGGTTTTCCAGTTGAAGCCGTATTCGTCGACCTGGACGCGGTCGAGGACATAGTTCGAGAAATCGAGATCCGTACGACAGCCGAGCCGGGCAAGATCGCGTGCGATGTCGCGCTTGCCCTCGAACAGCAGGCCGTTCCAGCGCTGCAAGCTGTTCTTGCTCAGGTTGAGGCAGGGATTTTCGGCGAAATGCGGCGCCCCCATCAGCTCGCCTTGCAGATTGTAGGTCCAGCGATGCAGCGGGCAGACGATGTGCTCGGTATTGCCGTGTCCGTCCAGCATCAGCGCCTGGCGATGGCGGCAGACGTTGCTGATGAGCTCGATGCCGTTGCTGTTGTGCACCAGGGCCCTGGCATCGTTCATCCAGCTCAGGGTGCGAAAATCGCCCAGGTTCGGCACCATGAGTTCATGGCCAATATAGCGTGGTGCCTTTGGGAAAAGCTGCTGTTGTTCCAGCGCATAAATCGCCGGATCGACGTACCAGGAAACCGGGAGCTGCGGCGCACGAAGCTGCTTGACGGGATTGATCGATGCAATGGATGCCATAAGTTGCTGCTCGACAGACAGTTACACACGAAAGCGGGGGCGATAATTCTGCCCGAAACGGCCGATTTTTTGAAGTGGATTTTGTATTGCTGCTGAGCTTCGGCCGAGGGACGAGCAAGGCTGCAATGGCCTCGATTGTTGCTTAATATGCGGTTTTGCGATAACCTCGACGCTATTGATACCAAACGATTTTTAAGCCGAGGCGGCGAATGAAAAATCCGTTGGATTCCATCTGGGGTACGGTCATTTGCGGCTTGGTGCTGACACTCGTGCTGTATGTGTTCCTGGCGAATTTCATTCTGGCAGGGACGTGACGATGGATTTCATGCCCGGTATCGCACGCTGGTTGCATTTTCTGGCAGGCATCACCTGGATTGGCCTGCTTTATTATTTTAACCTGGTGCAAGTGGCGGCCATGAATGACGCGACCGCAGATGGTACGGCAACCGGCATCGTCAAGCACGTGACGCCACGCGCGCTGCTGTGGTTCCGCTGGTCCGCGCTGGTGACCTGGCTGGCTGGCGCGGCCCTGCTCGGACCGGCATTCATGGATGCGTTTACCTTGCAGCCGGCTTATGCCGGTATCGGCATCGGCGCTTGGCTCGGCACCATTATGCTGCTCAACGTTTGGGGGCTGATCTGGCGCGGCCAGAAAAAGATTCTGGGGCTGAAGCCAGCCAGCGAAGACGAAAAGGCCCGGGCGCGACGCATGGTGTTTCTGGCGTCACGCACCAATACCATGCTGTCGATTCCGATGCTGTTCTTCATGGCGAACGGTTTGTCGCACCGGGCGTTGGTAGGCTTGTAACAGGATTTCATGCGCGCGACGGCGGCTGATGCCGCCGTTTGCGTTTTTACGATCACAAAGAGCGGTTGAAACTATGTCGCAACATCTGATGAATACTTATGCCAGGCAGCAAGTCGGCTTCGTGCGCGGCGAAGGCGTCTGGCTCTGGGACGAAAACGGCAAGCGCTACCTCGATGCGCTCGCCGGCGTTGCCGTCAATGGCTTGGGCCACGCCCATCCGAAACTGCTTGCTGCAATCAACGAGCAGGCCGGCCGGCTGATCCACGTTTCCAATATTTACCAGATTCCGGAGCAGGCGCGGCTCGCGGACAAGCTGTGCGCGGTGTCTGGCATGGATCGCGTGTTCTTCTGCAACTCGGGCTGCGAGGCCAACGAAGCAGCAATCAAGCTGGCTCGCCTCTATGGCCATGGCAAAGGCGTGGAAGTGCCGGAAATTGTGGTCATGGACAAGGCTTTCCACGGCCGCACGCTGGCAACACTGTCGGCTACCGGCAACCGCAAGGTACAAGCCGGTTTCGAGCCGCTGGTAAGCGGCTTCGTGCGCGTGCCGTTCGACGATCTCGAGGCGGTACGCCAGGTTGCCGCGCGCAACCATAATGTGGTCGCCGTACTGCTCGAGCCGATACAGGGCGAGGGCGGCATCAATATTCCCAAGGACGCTGCCGGCTATCTGCAGGGCCTGCGCGAGATTTGCGATGCGCACGGCTGGCTGCTGATGCTGGACGAAGTGCAGAGCGGCGTTGGCCGGACCGGCACCATGTTCGCCTATCAGCATACCGGCGTTGTGCCAGATGTCATGACGCTGGCCAAGGGTCTGGGCTCGGGCGTTCCGGTAGGTGCCTGTCTGGCGCGCGGTGCTGCGGCCGAAGTGCTGACCTACGGCAAGCACGGCTCCACGTTCGGCGGCAATCCGCTTGCGATGGCGGCGGGCTTTGCCACGTTGCAAACCATAGAAGACGACGGCCTGTGCACGCATGCCGAGCGGCTCGGCAACTGGCTGCGCGAGACCCTGGCCGCGAGGCTGGCCAATGTTGCCGGCGTGGTGACGGTGCGCAATGCCGGCCTCATGCTGGGCATCGAGCTTGATCGCCCCTGCGGTGAACTGGTCGGGCTGGCGCTGGAGCAAGGGCTGCTGATCAACGTCACGGCTGACGATGTGGTGCGGCTGCTGCCGCCGCTGGTCATGCAGCAGGACGAAGCGCAGCAGCTGGTAGACATGCTGGTGCCGCTCATCCAACAATTCCTAGGTCGCTAGGCAACGATTATGGCAATCAAACATTTTCTGCAATTCAAGGATCTGTCTCGCGACGAGCTGGAGCATGTATTTGCCCGCACGCAGTGGATCAAGCAGCAATTCAAGGCTTACCAGCAGTACTGGCCGCTCAGCGACCGTACGCTGGTGATGATTTTCGAAAAAGCGAGCACGCGCACGCGGCTGTCGTTCGAAGCCGGCATGCAGCAGCTCGGCGGCTCGGCGATCTACCTCAACACGCGCGATTCTCAGCTCGGCCGCGGCGAGCCGGTTGAGGATGCGGCACAGGTGATCTCGCGCATGTCGGATATTGTCATGATCCGCACCTTCGAGCAGGAGATCATCGAGCGCTTTGCCGCCAATTCGCGCGTGCCGGTGATCAACGGGCTGACCAACGAATACCATCCGTGCCAGATCCTGGCCGATATCTATACCTTTATCGAGCACAGAGGCCCGATTCGCGGCAAGACCGTGGCCTGGATCGGCGATTCCAACAACGTCTGCAACACCTGGCTGCAGGCGGCGGAAGTATTCGATTTCAATGTGCACGTATCGACGCCACCTGGCTATGAGGTCGAGCCTGAACGCGCCGGTCTTTACGGGACGGATCACTACGAGGAATTCGCCGACCCGATGGAAGCGGCGCGCGATGCCGATCTCGTTACCACGGACGTCTGGACCTCAATGGGTTTCGAAGCCGAGAACGAGGAACGCCGGCGCGATTTCCACGATTGGCAGGTCGACGCCGACATGATGCAGATCGCGGCCAAGGACGCATTGTTCATGCACTGCTTGCCGGCGCACCGCGGCGAAGAAGTTGCGGCCGAGGTTATCGACGGGGCGCAGTCCGTGGTCTGGGACGAGGCGGAGAACCGCTTGCACGTGCAGAAGGCGCTCATGGAGTACCTGCTGCTGGGACGCGTCGAGAACAATTAGGCAAAATAATTAAATCGTGCCGCAAGGCATGGGATTACAGGGAAAGCAAAGCAACATGAGCGACGTCAAGAAAGTAGTTTTAGCGTATTCCGGCGGCCTGGACACCTCGGTCATCCTCAAGTGGCTGACCGATACTTACGGCTGCGAGGTGGTCACCTTTACCGCCGACATCGGCCAGGGCGAGGAGCTCGAGCCGGCACGCGAGAAGGCGAAGAAGTTCGGCGTCAAGGAAATCTACATCGACGACCTGCGCGAGGAATTCGTGCGCGATTTCGTTTTTCCGATGTTTCGCGCCAACACGGTCTATGAAGGCGAATACCTGCTCGGCACTTCGATCGCGCGGCCACTGATTGCCAAGCGGCTGGTGGAGATCGCCAACGAAACCGGTGCCGATGCCATTTCGCACGGCGCCACCGGCAAGGGCAACGACCAGGTGCGTTTCGAGCTCGGTGCTTAGGCGCTCAAGCCCGGCGTCAAGGTCATCGCGCCGTGGCGCGAATGGGATCTGTTGAGCCGCGAGAAGCTGCTGGCGTATGCCGAAAAGAACGGCATTCCGGTCGAGATGAAGCACAAGCAAGGCGGTAGTCCCTATTCGATGGACGCCAATCTGCTGCATATTTCTTATGAAGGCCGTCATCTGGAGAATCCGGCGGCCGAGGCCGAGGAAGACATGTGGCGCTGGACCGTGTCGCCGGAGCAGGCGCCAGATACGGCCGAGTACCTGGATATCGAATACGCCCATGGCGACCCGGTAGCGCTGAACGGCAAGAAAATGGCGCCGCCTGAACTGCTGGCCGAATTGAATCGTCTCGGCGGCAAGCACGGCATCGGCCGTCTCGACCTGGTCGAGAACCGCTATGTCGGCATGAAGTCGCGCGGCTGCTATGAAACGCCGGGCGGCACCATCATGCTCAAGGCGCACCGCGC
>CBILOJ010000061.1:0-9902 GCA_966238525.1 uncultured Methylophilaceae bacterium
AATCCCTCGATAGCGGCGAGGTGCTGTTCGAAGGCCGCGACCTGGCCAAACTGTCAGGCAAAGCGTTGCGTGATGCGCGGCGTCATTTGCAGATGGTGTTCCAGGATCCGTTCGCTTCGCTCAATCCGCGCATGAAGATCGGCGCCATTGTCGGTGAAGGCTTGTACATCCACGGTCTTGGCAGCGAAACCGAGCAGCGGCGCAAGGTGCAGCGCATGCTCGAGCGTGTAGGTCTGAGCGCAGCGGACATGCAGAAGTATCCGCACGAATTTTCGGGCGGTCAGCGTCAACGTATCGGCATTGCCCGTGCTTTGGTGCTGGAACCGCGCGTCGTGGTCTGCGATGAGCCGGTTTCAGCGCTCGATGTCTCGATCCAGGCGCAGATACTGCTGTTGCTGAAGGAGTTGCAGCAGGAGATGTCGTTGAGCTACATCTTCATCAGCCATGACCTGCGTGTGGTCAGGCATATTGCTGACGAAGTGGCTGTGATGCACAACGGCAAGGTAGTAGAACAGGGACGTGCGGACGATATTTACCGCGCACCGGCCCAGCAATACACGCGCAACCTGCTGAACGCGATACCGGGACGCAGGGCGCTGATGGAATCCGCTACATAGCGATAACTGAAACACTAGGAAATAGCATGGCATACGATCTCGAAGAGCAGGAACAGCTGGACGCATTCAAGCAATGGTGGGCCAAGAACGGCAATATGGTTCTGGTGGCAATCGGCGTACTTATCGTCGCCTTCGCCGCTACCCAGTTCTGGAAGCATCACCGTAATCAGCAGGCCCTGGAAGCATCGACCTACTACCAGCAGTTGCTTGATACGCCGGCACAGGATCACAAAGCGTTTCAGTCGCTCTCGGGCCAGCTCATGGATAATTATGCCGGCACGCCTTATGCTGGCCGTGCCGCAGTAGCTGCAGCCAAGGCCAACTACAACGCCAAGGATGCCAAAAGCGCCAAGTCGCAGCTCGAATGGGCGATCGATCATGCCAAGGAAGACGCAGTGCGCTCGGTTGCGCGCTTGCAGCTCGCAGCAATCCATCTCGATGAAAAAGCTTACGATGAGGCGCTGAAAACGCTGGAAGCCAAGGACAATGGTGGATTCGAGGGCTTGTTCGCCGATTTGCGTGGCGATGTGCTGGCGGCCCAAGGCAAGACTGCGGATGCCAAACAGGCCTATCAACAAGCGCTGGCCAAGCTCGATGCGCAGGGCGCTTATCATCAATATGTGGCGCATAAGCTGGAAGCACTGGGGGGCTAAATTTTGCGTTCCTATCTCTTCCCCGTAGTGCTGGCGCTGTTGCTGGGCGCCTGCACTTCAATCAGCAATCTCAAGAACGACATTTCCGAGAAAATGTTTGGCCGCGAACTGGCCGAACCACCGGCGGAGCTGGTCGAATTCAAGCCTACGGTCAAGACGCAGGTGGTCTGGAACACGCGTCTCGGCGAATCCGGGTTGTTCGATTTCAAACCTGCCATCGAGGATGATAACGTTTATGCCGCCAGTGCCAGTGGCGAAGTTGTCCGTCTCGATGCAATCAGCGGCAAGCAAGTCTGGCGTGTCAATGCCGGTACCCAATTATCCGCGGGCGTCGGCCTCGGTACCAATTTGGTCCTGGTCGGTACGTCGCAAGGCTATGTCATCGCTTTCGATCGTGCCGGCAAACTGCTGTGGAAGGCCAAGGTCAGCAGCGAAGTACTGAGTTCGCCCAAGGAATCGAATGGCATTGTCGTTGTGCGCGCCGGTGATAGCCGTATTTTTGGCCTCAATGCGGCGGACGGTTCGCGCAAGTGGACGCTGGAGCGCTCGACACCGGCGCTGGCGCTACGTAGCAGCGCCGGCATCGTTATCGACAAGGGCGTCATTTACGCCGGGTTCGCCGGTGGCAAGCTGATCGCGGTACGTGCCGAGGACGGCGGCGTGCTGTGGGAGGCGACCGTGGCGCAACCCAAGGGCACGACGGAAATCGAGCGCATCGCCGACATTACCAGTTCACCGGTGGTCGAGGGCCCGCTGGTTTATGCCGCGGCTTATCAGGGCAGGGTGGTGGCGATCGATCGCACCAACGGTCGCATCATGTGGAATCGTGATATTTCGAGTTATACCGGCCTAGGCAGCGAGAATGCGCGGGTCTATGTTTCCCAAGTCTCAGGTAGCGTCTATGCCCTCGATTATTCAAGCGGCAAGACTTTCTGGAAGCAGGATGACCTGCTCAACCGGCAACTGAGCGCACCGCTTTCGCTTGGTGACAAAATCGTGGTCGGCGATGTCGAGGGCTATATTCACATCCTGTCGCGCGAGGATGGCTCGTTTATTGGCCGCATCAGGATAGGCGATAGCCCGGTCATGCCGCAGCTGACTGAACTGGGTAGCGGCGGTCTGCTGGCGCAGACGCGCGAAGGCGACCTCTACGCCATTTCGCTGAAATAATATGCTGCCTACCATCGTTCTCGTCGGCCGGCCTAATGTCGGTAAATCGACGCTATTCAACCGCTTGACCAAGAGCCGCGATGCGCTGGTGGCCGACTTGCCCGGCCTCACGCGTGATCGCCACTACGGCCGCGGTGTGGTCGGCAGCAAACCCTATCTTGTGGTGGATACTGGTGGCTTCGAGCCAACGTCGGAAAGCGGCATCATGGCAGCAATGGCTCGCCAAACGTTGCTTGCAATCGACGAGGCTGACGTCATTGTGTTTCTGGTCGATGGCCGTCAAGGCTTGACGCCGCAGGACGGGGTGATTGCCGAGCGCTTGCGCAAGAGCCAGCGTCCCGTGCTGCTGGCGGTCAACAAGACCGAAGGCATGCAGCGTGCTATTGCGTCGGCCGAGTTTCATGAGCTGGGCCTCGGTGATCCATTGTCTGTTTCCTCGGCTCATGGCGAAGGCGTGCGCGATTTGATCGAGCTGGCACTGGAGCCATTTTCCGAACCCACAGAAGATGAACAAGTCAGGGACAAAGTCCCGCGTATTGCTATCGTTGGTCGCCCCAATGTTGGTAAATCGACACTGGTCAACGCATTGCTGGGCGAAGAGCGCGTGATCGCCTTCGATCAACCCGGTACTACGCGCGATTCGATCGAACTGGAACTGGAGCGTGCCGGCAAGCGCTACATCATCATAGACACCGCGGGCGTGCGTAAACGCGGCAGGATATTCGAAGCGATCGAGAAGTTCTCGGTAGTCAAGACCATGCAGGCCATCGAGGAAGCCAATGTGGCGATTCTTGTCGTTGATGCCCAGGACGGCATTACCGAGCAGGATGCGCATGTCGCCGCTTATATTCTAGACAGTGGCCGCGCCCTGGTTGTTGCCGTCAACAAATGGGATGGTCTTGAAGAAGACCAGCGCGAGTGGATCAAGCGCGAAATCGACCGCAAGCTGCAGTTTCTCGATTTTGCCAAGTTTCACTATATCTCTGCACTGAGGAAGAAAGGTCTGTCCGAGCTGTTCGGCTCGGTCGATGGCGCTTACCGTTCGGCGATGGCCAAACTGGCCACGCCGAAGCTGACACGCGTATTGCTCGAAGCTATCAGCCAGCATCAGCCGCCGGTTAGCCGCGGCACGCGGCCCAAACTGCGCTATGCACATCAGGGCGGCAGCAATCCGCCCATCGTCGTGGTGCATGGCAATCATGTCGATGGTATCAAGGACAGCTACACGCGTTTTCTGGCAAATGCGCTACGCAAGGCTTTTCAGTTATCCGGCACGCCGCTACGCGTGCAGTACAAGCAGGGTGATAACCCTTATGCGGAGACGGAAAAGCGCAAGGGTGGAGAGGGTATCGTCAGCATGCGCCGGCGCAAGACGGCGCAACGTGCGGAGCTGAAAGCGCGTAAGCAGGCACCGCCGTCCACGCGAAAGAGATAGCAGAGATAAAACCTGGCTGCAGGATTGCAGCCAATATTGTTTAGTTAGCCGGCTGAAATCGACTTAGACCAGGCTTTCCCAGAATTTCCACCAGACTTTTTTGTCTTCCGGCACGCCTTTGCCCAGCATGCGGCTGTTGGGGTAGTTGCTTTCGAGTACGCGCAGCGTGTCCTGCTTGAGATCGGCCATGTCGAGCGCGTCATAGGCGCTGATCGAAATAATCAGCGCTTCTTCCACCGAGGTCGATTGCGGGTAGTTCTGCAGCACATATTTGCTGCGATTGAGTGCGGCGACGAATGCCTTGCGCTTCATGTAATAGCGCGCCACATGCAGCTCGTGCTCGGCGAGGGCATTGACCAGATACACCATGCGCTGTGTTGCATCTTTGGTGTAGCGGCTGTTGGGGTAGCGCGTGATGAGTTCCTTGAGTGCATCGAACGAGGCGCGCAATGATTGGGGATCGCGATCGCTGATCTGCTGCTTCGTTACCTTCTCGACGACGCCGCGCTCGTTGAACGTGGCCAGGCCCTTGATGTAATAGGCGTAATCGATATTGGGGTGATTCGGGTGCAGTTTGATGAATCGATTGGCGGCGCTGATGCATAGCGCCGGCTCGGCCTGCTTGTAATAGATGTAGGCGGTATCAAGCTGGGCCTGCGTCGCATAGCGTCCATGCGGATAGCGCGATTCGATCTTGCCCAGGTAGTTGAGGGCCACTTCGTAGTCGCCGGTACGCGTTTTCTGCTGGGCTTCGGCATAAATGCGCTGTACCGTCCAGCTCTTGGTCTCATCGAATTCGGTCGGATCGCCGAAAATGGCGCAGCCACTGAGCCAGAGCGCGGCAATTAACGCTAAACTACGTTTCATTTACTTAAGTCCTTTAAGTCTCTCGCAGACGCACTGATTATAACCGATGACCCAGACCGCTCCTATCATTCTCACCATACCGCAAGACCTCGGCGGCTTGCGGCTGGACCAGGCTTTGCAGCAGATGCTGCCTGAATATTCGCGGTCACGGCTACAGGCCTGGATCAAGCAGGGGCTTGTCAGTGCCGGCGAGCAGCCTGTCAGCGCCAAGCTCAAGGTGTGGGGCGGCGAGCAAATCCGCATTGTCCCGCAAGCGGCGCCCGAGGAAAACGCCTTCAAGGCGCAGGAGATCGCGCTTGATATCTTGCACGAGGACGATCACATCCTGGTGATCAACAAGCCGGCCGGCTTGGTCGTGCACCCGGCTGCCGGTAACTGGGATGGCACGCTGCTGAACGCGGTGTTGCATCATGCGCCGCAATTGCAGGAAGTGCCGCGTGCCGGCATCGTGCACCGGCTGGACAAGGATACCAGCGGCTTGCTCGTGGTTGCCAAGACTATACCGGCACAGACCGCACTGGTACGGCAATTGCAGGCGCGTAGTGTCAAGCGAGAGTATCGAGCGTTGGTCTGGGGGCAAATTTGGCGCAATGGTAGGGTCAACGAGCCAGTCGGACGCCATCCGCATTCGCGGACGCGCATGGCGGTGGTGCGTGGCGGCAAGCCAGCCGTCACGCATTACGAAGTGCTTGAGCGTTTCGCCGTTCACACTTACGTACGCTGCATGCTGGAAACCGGACGCACGCATCAGATTCGCGTGCACATGCAGCATCTCAAGGCGCCGCTGGTCGGCGATCCGGTCTACGGCATGCGCGGCATCCTGCCATTACGTGCGATGACGCAGGGTCTGAGCGAAGTTGTGCAGAATTTTGGCCGCCAGGCACTGCATGCGGTGCGACTGGGTTTGCTGCATCCGGCAACAGGCGAACCGATGGAGTGGCAGGTCGAGCTGCCGGCCGACATGAAGGCTTTGTTGGAAGCCATGCGTGAAGCACCTGCTAATGGTGACATCGAGCTGGAATTCGAGGACGAAACGTTCGACGATGAGGGCGACTGGGCGGCAGAGGATTTGCTAGAAGACGAAGACGATGTTGAGTGATCAGGACCTGATCATCCCGGACTGGCCTGCTCCGGCCCATGTCCGAGCGCTGCAAACCACGCGCGCAGGCGGAATCAGTGCGCCGCCTTATGCTGCGCTGAATCTGGGGTTGCATGTTGGCGATCAGGCATTGAGTGTTGTGCATAACCGGCAGCGATTGGCGCACTTTGTGCCTACGGAACCGCTTTGGCTCGACCAGGTGCATGGCACTACAGTGGTCGATGCGGGTGCGACTGGCTGCCAGCCGCAAGCCGACGCAACTTATGCCCGCACGGCACAAACCGTTTGTGCTGTAATGACGGCGGATTGCCTGCCGGTGCTGTTGTGCGACTGTAGCGGAACTGTGGTGGCCGCCGCACATGCGGGTTGGCGCGGCTTGCTGGACGGCGTGCTGGAAGCCACCATAGATGCCATGCAAGCGGCGCCCGATATGCTGATGGCGTGGCTAGGCCCGGCTATCGGCTCCCAGGCCTTTATGGTCGGCGATGAAGTAAGGGCGGCTTTTGTCGCGCATGACGCCGAGGCGAATGCTGCATTTCAGGCGCAGCCTGACGGCAAATGGCTGGCGGATATATATGCACTGGCGCGTTTGCGCTTGCAGCGGCAGGGTATAACCGCAATCTATGGCGGCGGATTTTGTACCTTCAGTGACACGGCGCGCTTTTTTTCCTATCGCCGCGATGGCGTCACTGGTCGCATGGCTACCATGATCTGGCTGGCGAAACCCGGCGTTTAAATTGGCGCTCGCGATGCGCAGCGCTCGTTTATAATGCCGCATTCCTCAAATCACTGATTCGGATCGTTTTCGATGTCGCTTTCCGCAATGCCCACGCTAGTCTGGATTCTGGGCGCCAGCTTGCTCGGCGGTGTACTTAGCGTGGTCTGTGCTGCCTTCCTTGCGCTCAATGTGCGCAGCACCTGGATTCCCCTGCTGATCAGTTACGCCATCGGCGCACTGCTCGGGGCGGCATTTCTGGAAATTTTGCCGCATGCGTTCGAGGAAGCCGGCAATATGAAAAACATGGCGGCTACCGTGCTGCTCGGCATCTTGCTGTTTTTCGTGCTGGAAAAACTCGTGCTGTGGCGGCATTGCCATGGTGACCATTGCGAGGCGCATGCCGTGAAGGCTGCGGCGACAGCGCACGATCATGATCACGGTCGCAGCGGTCTCATGATCATGGTGGGCGACACTTTTCACAATTTCGTCGACGGTATCCTGATCGCGGCTGCCTTCATGGTGGATATTCAACTCGGCGTGGTGACCGCGCTTGCCATCATTGCGCATGAAATTCCGCAGGAAGTGGGTGATTTCCTCATCCTGCTGCATTCGGGTTATACAAAGAAGCAGGCGTTTGCCTTCAATTTGCTGTCGAGCCTGGCGACTGTGGTTGGTGGCCTGGGCGCTTATTTCGCCTTGAGTAGTGTTCAGGATTGGATTCCGACCATACTGGGGCTGGCCGCAGCCAGCATGATCTACGTCGCGGTGGCCGATCTGATCCCCGGTTTGCACAAGCGTACCGAACTGAAGGCGACCGTACAGCAGGTATTACTGATCGGACTCGGCGTCGGTTCGATCTGGCTGGTCGAGCAGGCGCTGGGCTGAACGCCGACGACGGCCTAGGCCCATGATCCACAGCAGGAGAGAGCAGGGCAGCAAGCCATAGAACAGTATCGTCAAGATAGCTGCAGTGAGGCTGGCTTCGGTAGCAGCCATCAGCACCACCACATACGCCCATGCAATCACGACAATATACATAGTAAATTTCGCCAATCAGCAATCGAATTATGAGCCAATCCATACCCAAAGTCGGTTTTGTTTCACTAGGCTGCCCCAAGGCCTCATCGGACTCCGAGCGCATTCTGACGCAACTGCGCGCCGAAGGCTACGCAATCTCGCCTACTTATGACGAAGCCGATCTCGTTGTCGTCAATACCTGCGGCTTTATCGACAGCGCAGTCGAGGAATCGCTCGATGCCATCGGCGAAGCACTCAACGAAAACGGCAAGGTCATCGTTACCGGCTGCCTGGGCGCCAAGAGCGATGTGGTCAGGCAGGCGCACCCCAGTGTGCTGGCTGTAACCGGACCGCACGCGCTGGAAGAGGTGATGACGGCGGTGCACGCCAACCTGCCCAAGCCGCATGATCCGTATACTGATCTGGTGCCGCCACAGGGAATCAGGCTGACACCCAAGCATTACGCTTATCTGAAGATTTCCGAAGGCTGTAATCATCGCTGCAGTTTCTGCATCATTCCGTCCATGCGTGGTGATCTCGTTAGCCGTCCCATCGGCGAAGTCATGAACGAAGCAGAAAATCTGGTCAACGCCGGTGTGTCCGAATTGCTCGTGATTTCGCAGGACACCAGTGCTTATGGCGTCGACGTCAAGTACCGCACCGGCTTCTGGAATGGCCGGCCTTTGAAGACACGCATGACGGATCTGGCACGCGGCCTGGGCGAGCTCGGGGTCTGGGTGCGCATGCATTACGTCTATCCTTATCCGCATGTCGACGAGATCATCCCGCTCATGGCCGATGGGTTGATATTGCCTTATCTCGACGTGCCGTTTCAGCATGCCAGCCCCCGCATCCTCAAGGCCATGAAACGCCCCGCCAGCTCGGAAAACAATCTGGCGCGCATTCAAGCCTGGCGGGAAATCTGCCCGGACATCACGATACGCAGCACCTTCATCACTGGCTTTCCCGGCGAAACCGAAGAGGACTTTGGAATGTTGCTGGATTTTCTCAGGGAAGCCGAGCTCGACCGTGTGGGCTGCTTCGCCTACTCGGCTGTGGAAGGCGCTGCGGCTAACAATCTGCAGGACGCGGTACCGGAAGAGCTCAAGCAGGAACGCCTGGCGCGCTTCATGCAAGTGCAGGAAGAGATCAGTGCCAAAAAGCTACGTCGCAAGATTGGCCGCATCGAAACCGTGCTGGTCGACGAAGTCGACGGCGACAGTGCTGTCGGTCGTACCAGTGCGGATGCACCCGATATCGACGGCGTCGTCCATCTGGTTGGAGCGGAAGGTCTGCAAGCTGGCGATTTGGTCGAGGCGCAGATTACTGCAGCGGACGGTCACGATCTGTGGGCGGCGCCACCGGAACGGGATTTCTAGGCGAACATATCGACCGACAGGGGTGCCGGCCGTTCATTGTCGGCGCGCTGCTCGATGAAATCGAGCGTGTAGGGACAGCGCTGGGGCTTGCGTACGGCTTTGCGTTTTTTCGGCGTGGTCGCTGCGGTATCGACGTAGGGTGTCTGGCTGATGCGAATGTAGCCCGAAGACTGAAGTTTTTGCGGCGTGGTTTCGAAGAAGCTCAGCGGATTATCGATGTTCTGTAGTGTGATCACGTTCTTGCTGACTTTGAGCACGTTGTACATCACAAATCTGTTCGCGGATTGTTTGCCGTAAATTTCGCCGCTCTGAATGTCCACATTCGCCTCGCTGAGCTTGTCTTCAGCGCATGATAGCGATAGGCTTTACGCTGCACAAGCTTCTATTTGCGGCGCAGTGAAATATGCGACTTGATCAGTTCGATGGCGCGCGGACGGAATTGCTTGCCTTCGATGTCCTTGACCCACATATTGAGCAAACCGATAAAGAATAGATGTGAGTCCAGCGCCAGTTGCATGGGTTCCTGGTTCGATTGCAACTGGCCTCGCGTTGCTGCGCGCTCGTAGACGGTGGCCACCTTATCCACAATGTGGGAGCAATTGGTCATGATCTGCTGCAGAACATTGGCGAATTCACCTACGTACTCGCATTTGGTCATCATGATTTCATAGGATTGACGCGTAGCGAGGCTATCGTCCAATCTTTCAATCGTGCTGCAGAAGAAGCGTTCGATACATGCCAGCGGGTCGTCCGAATCCTTGACCAGCAAAGTTTCGTCCATGCTGTCTATCATGGGCAGCATGACTTGTTCTCGCATGGCATGAAATAAATCGGTTTTGTTATTGAAATGCCAGTACACGGCACCGCGGGTAACGCCGGCCGCTATAGCGATGTGCTCCATACTGGTCTGGCTTACGCCTCGCGCCAGAAATTCTGTACGTGCGGCT
>CBILOJ010000062.1:0-9840 GCA_966238525.1 uncultured Methylophilaceae bacterium
TATTGACCCCCGACTCCTCGCGTTTCTGGCCGGCCGACCAGTATAAGACCGGCAGCAATCCGCCCAGCTTCGACAAGCAGTACGTGCGCGACTGGCTGGAGGCCTCGGGCTGGAACAAGCAGGCGCCCGGTCCCGCGCTGCCGGCTGATGTCGCCGCCAGGACCAGCGAAAAATACCGGGAAGCTTATCGGCAGCTGACCGGGAAAGTGCTCGACATCTGAAGCAGAAACTCAAGCAGATTGCCCGGCAGCTCAAGGCGGAGTTTGCGTTTTATCGCCTTGTGCATCGCCATCCGGAAACGCCGCGATTGGCGAAATGGCTGCTGGGGCTTGCCATAGGCTACGTGCTGTTGCCGTTCGACCTGATTCCGGATTTTATCCCGGTGCTGGGGCAACTCGACGAACTGGTCATCGTGCCGGCGCTGGTTTATTTAGCACTGAGGCTGATTCCGGATAAAATTGTCGTCGAATGCCGGCGTCAGCGCGATGCCGAAGCGGCGGCGGACATAATACGCTGAGCCGCTGCCGATACTATTTTCAATCTCCCATTCAAGTAAGGATGTGCTGTGGCTTTGATGAACGTGCCTACGGGCAAAGATATTCCCAATGATTTCAATGTCGTGATCGAAATTCCGTGCCAGGGCGATCCGGTCAAGTATGAAGTGGACAAGGAAAGCGGTGCCATTTTCGTCGACCGTTTCATGGGCACGGCCATGCAATATCCCTGCAATTACGGCTACATTCCGCACACGCTGTCCGAAGACGGTGATCCGGTCGACGTGCTCGTCATCACGCCGGTGCCGTTGATCCCTGGCGTGGTCGTGCGCTGCCGTCCGCTCGGCATGCTCAAGATGACCGACGAAGCCGGCCCCGATGCCAAGGTGCTGGCTGTGCCGGTGGACAAGGTCTGCGGCCTGTATACGCATCTGCAAAGCTATGCCGACATTTCGCCGTGGCGCCTCAACATCATCTCGCATTTCTTTGAGCACTATAAGGATCTCGACAAGGGCAAGTGGGTCAAGATCGACGGCTGGCAAGGGCTGGATGAAGCGCGCCAGGAGATCATTTCCGGCGTGGAGCGCTATAACAGCAGCGAAGACAAGCCCGCTTTCTAGTAATTTCAAATGTCATCGATCGCGCCCGGCATCAAAAGCCCGGCGCGATTTTTTTGCGCCAGAAATTCACTGTGCATTCCATACGGACAAGTCTTGCAGCTTTGCCGATACTGGCGCGTAAGCCCATGCCGGGCGCTTTCGCGGCCTGGGCTTTTGCGGTAAGCTTGAGCGCAGTCGGCCGGGCAAATGGCGCGTTCGATGCGCTTCCTGCAGGTTTGCCCTCGCTGTTCGTAATGCCGTTCTTTTCAGAGGTTTTTGCTGTGGTTTCTAGCTGTTGGTGACTGGGTTCACGGGCTGGCCCATTATTTCGGCCTTGTAACAAGGGGAGATATTGATGTCGCAAAGTCTTTGGTTTGCATTGGCGTGCGCTGTCGTCGCGCTGATTTACGGAGCAGTCACAATCAAATGGGTGCTGGCGCAGCCGTCCGGCAACGAGCGTATGCGGGAGATTGCCGCGGCGATCCAGGAAGGCGCCTCGGCCTACCTCAACCGACAGTACACCGCTATCGGTACTGTCGGTGTCCTGCTGTTCATCCTGATCTGGGTATTTCTCAATAGCCTGACCGCCATCGGCTTTGCCATTGGCGCCATCCTTTCCGCCGCCGCCGGCTACATCGGCATGAATATTTCGGTGCGTTCCAATTTGCGTACGGCGCAGGCCGCGCATGGCGGCATCAACGCCGCGCTGCAGGTCGCGTTTCGTGGCGGTGCCATCACCGGCATGCTGGTGGTCGGCCTGGGTCTGCTCGGCGTTGCCGGCTACTTCGCCTATCTGCTTTACACCACGCCCGAAGGCGCGGTGGTCAATACCTCGCCGCTGGTGGGCCTCGCCTTCGGCAGTTCGCTGATCTCGATTTTCGCGCGTCTCGGCGGCGGTATCTTCACCAAGGGCGCCGATGTCGGCGCCGACCTCGTCGGCAAGGTGGAAGCCGGCATTCCCGAGGACGACCCGCGCAACCCGGCCGTGATCGCCGATAACGTCGGCGACAACGTCGGCGATTGCGCCGGCATGGCAGCCGACCTGTTCGAAACCTATGCCGTCACCATCATCGCCACCATGCTGCTCGGCGCATTGCTGATGCCGGGTTCCGCCAGCGCCATGGCCTACCCATTGGTACTCGGCGGCGTCTCCATCATCGCTTCCATCGTCAGTACCTATTTCGTCAAGGCGCGCGACGGCGGCAAGATCATGAATGCGCTGTATCGCGGCCTGGCTGTGGCTGGCGCCTTGTCGGCGATCGCTTTCTATTTCGTGACCAATGCCATGATGGCGGACAACGAACTCGGCATCTCGACCATGAACCTGTTCCTGGCTTCCATCGTCGGCCTCATCGTCACCGCAGCCATGGTCGTCATCACCGAGTACTACACCGCCACCGAGTACAAGCCGGTACGCCATATCGCGCAAGCCTGCACCACGGGCCACGCCACCAACATGATCGCGGGGCTGGGCATTTCGATGAAGGCGACGGCAGCGCCGGTGCTGGTAATCTGTCTCGGCATTCTCGGCGCCTTCCATCTGGCCGGACTTTATGGCATTGCCATCGCCGCGACCGCCATGCTGTCCATGGCCGGCATTATCGTCGCACTCGATGCTTACGGTCCCATCACCGACAACGCCGGCGGCATCGCCGAGATGGCGCAACTGCCGTCTGAAATCCGCAATATTACCGATCCGCTCGATGCGGTGGGTAACACGACCAAGGCCGTGACCAAGGGCTACGCCATCGGTTCTGCCGGCCTTGCGGCGCTGGTACTGTTCGCCGATTTTACTCACGAATTAAGCGCGCATGGCGCGGCTACCAGCTTCGACCTTTCCAACCACATGGTCATCGTCGGTCTCTTTATCGGCGGCCTGATTCCCTACCTGTTCGGTGCCATGGCGATGGAAGCGGTCGGCCGCGCCGCTGCTTCAGTGGTGGTCGAAGTGCGCCGACAGTTCAAGGACATCGTCGGCATCATGGAAGGCACGGGCAAGCCCGATTATTCGCGCGCAGTCGACATGCTGACCAAATCGGCCATCAAGGAAATGATCGTACCCTCGCTGTTGCCGGTGCTGGCCCCCATCCTGGTTGGCTACCTGCTCGGCGCGCAGGCATTGGGCGGCATGCTGATCGGCACCATCGTCACCGGCCTGTTTGTCGCCATTTCGATGACGACCGGCGGCGGCGCCTGGGATAATGCGAAGAAATATATCGAGGACGGCCATCACGGCGGCAAGGGCTCGGAAGCGCACAAGGCTGCCGTGACCGGCGATACCGTGGGCGATCCTTACAAGGACACCGCCGGTCCTGCAGTCAATCCGTTGATCAAGATCATCAACATCGTGGCGCTGCTGATCATTCCGATCCTGTAACGGGAAGCGGACAGCAAAAAGCCTGCCGCAGTAGGTTCGCGGCAGGCTTTTTTATGGGCGCGATGACTGGCGGCTGTTACTTGTCAGCACCGCCTGGTTGCTGCTGTTTCATGTCGGCGTTCCGGGTTTCGCGCATGAGGCATTGCGTAATAAAGGTCTTGCGCTCGGCCTGGTCGACCAGGCCCTGAGCGGTGGCTTCATCGTTGCATTTCTTCATGGCTTGCGCATCGGCTTGGCCTGCCTGGGCGAGGTGGCTACCGAGCAGAATACATATCAGTGCCAGCAATAATTTATTCATCTCTACTCCTTCTCTTTGAAGGAAAGCATGGTCTGCCAGCATAGCGAATCGAGCCCTGACCAGACCGTCGGATGTCGCACATTGCCCACCAGCGATGGTGTGGCGCTAGCCGCGCAGCCATACTTGTACGCGTAGCCCGCCCAGTTCATCCGAATGATCGAACGCCAGCCGGCCGTCATAGCTTTCGACGATGTCGCGCACAATGGCGAGCCCGAGCCCGGTACCGGGTTTCGATTCGTCGGCACGAAAACCGCGGCGCGTGAGCTCATCGAGCGCTGCCACCGGGCAGCCGGGGCCGTCGTCCTCGACCGCAAATACTATACCTTTGTCCGCCGTCGCTTGCACGTTGAGACGTATGCGCGACGTACACCACTTGCAGGCATTGTCGAGCAGATTGCCCAGCAGTTCGAGCAGGTCTTCCTGATCGCCGGCAAAGTGTGCTGCCGGCGAGACTTGCCAGCGGATGTCCGGATGTTTGGCCGCGTGCATCAGCCGCAAGGTCTGCGCCAGCAGCGTGATTTCCTCGGCAATGTCAACGCGCCGGCCCGGCAGCATGTCGCCCAGCAAGCGGGCACGCTTGAGCTCGCGCTCGACGATACGGCGCATGGTTTCGATCGAGGCTTCCATGTCGGCGCGCAGCTGCGGATCTGTTGTTTGCGTCGCGGCCTGACCCAGCACGGCCAACCGTGTTTTGAGGGCATGGGCAAGATTGCCGAGCGCATCGCGGGAACGCCGCGTGCGTTTGCGCATGGCGGCAAGCAGACGGTTGAGTTCGCTGACGACAGGCGCGATTTCTGCCGGTCCCATTGTTTCGATGCGATCGATTTCACCGCGTTCGAGACGTGCCATGTCGGCATGAATTTTCTTGAGCGGCCGCAATCCGCCAGTGACGATGAGATATTGCGTCAGCAGCAGCACCGCCAATATGGCGAGCGAGACTGCGCCGTAAATAAGCTGGAAGCGGGTCAATCCCGCGTTGAGTGCGGTCAGGTCTTCCGCCACGGCGATCGTGATGTCGGCATTTTGTTTGCGATAGCCGTGGGCAACAACCAGCAGCCGCTGATCGGCCGGACCGCTCGTATACCGGCGCGTTTCCTTGCCGACCGCGACACGCGGCGTGACCAGCCCGCTATCCCAAAGCGAGCGCGAAACCAGCCGCTGGCCACCAGCGTCTATGACGTAATAATGTCCCGAAAGCGGGCGCTGATAGACCGTATTGACGCGGCGCGGATCGATTTCCAGACGATTATCGGCATCGAAGCGCATGCCGGCCAGCAGGCTTTCGCCGTCCTGCGTCAGCCGGCTCACGAGCTGGTTCTCGATCAGATGCTCGATGACGAAGCTGGCGATCGCCCACTGCAGCAGGAGCAGCAGCACGAGGCTGAAGGCCAGCCCGAGCGTGAGCCGGGTACGCAGGGATTTCATATGCCGGGCTTGCCGAAGATGTAACCCTGGCCGCGGCGCGTCTGGATCAATTCTTCGCCGAGCTTATGCCGCAGCCGGTTGACGAAGACTTCGATGACGTTGCTGTCCTTGTCGCTGTCGTTGTCGTAGACGTGCTCGGTCAGCCGGCTTTTCGACAGCACCTGGCCCGCATGCAGCATGAAATAGCGCAGCAACCGGAATTCGGTGCCGGTCAGTTCATGGCGTGCGCCTTTCGTGTCCACCATGCTCTGGGTTTCTTCTTCCAGTGTAATACCTTCGACCATGAGCGGGCCGGCGGCCACACCCTGGCTGCGCTTGAGCACGGCGCCGATACGCGCCAGCAGCTCCTCGATCTGGAACGGCTTGCCGACATAGTCGTCGGCACCGGCCTTGAAGCCTTCGATTTTTTCCTGCCAGGTATCGCGTGCCGTGAGTACGACGACCGGCACGGCGTTACCGCGACCACGCCAATTGGCCAGCACGTCCAAGCCGGAACGCCCGGGCAGGCCAAGGTCCAGCACGACGAGATCGTAAGGTTCGATGTCGCCGCAGGCTTCGGCATCGACACCGTCGGCAGCCAGATCCACGGCATAGCCGGCCCGTTGCAACGCCGACTGTACCTGCGGACCGAGCGTAGCGTCGTCTTCCACCAGTAGCAGTCGCATGCTCAGTCGTCGCGTTCCAGTTTCAGCAGCTCGGCGGTACCGGCATCCAGTTTCAGCTCCCATACCTGGCCGGCGCTGTCGAGGATTTCCACTTCGTAGATGTAGCGGCCGTGTTCGTGGTCGAGCTCGGCTTCGAGCAATTCGCCTGCCTTGGCAGCTTGGGCCTTGGCGGCGATAGTTTCGAGCGGCAGGATGGTACCTGCCGCACGCAGTTTTCTCGCCAGCGCCTGATCGGTATCTGCAGTCGCTTGAGGCCAGCCAAACAGCGCCGGCAGCAGGGCTGCCATGATGCCGGTAATCAGTAGTTTTCTCGTGATGGGGCGTAGGGTTTGCATTGCGCTATATTATGCGTGGCGTCAGGCCAGTGTACAGCAGGGCAAGGCAGGCCGCGCACACTGGCGCAGCCTGCAGCGTTTGCATCAGAACCAGTCGCGGCTAACCTTGCGGGTTTCGCCGGTCTTGGCATCGATGTTGACTTCCCATTCCTTGCCGTCGGCATCGATGATCTCGAATTCGTAATCCCAGCCTTGTGGCCAGGCACGGTCGTCGAGGTCGGCATCGATAATGCTGCCCGGTTTGGCGGCAAGGGCCTTCTGGCTGGCCTCGTCGATCGAGATCAGGCCTGCGGCCTTCACCACGGCCATCATCTCACGATGATCGTCGTCGTCGGCGAATGCCGCACCGCTGGCTGCAAGACCGACACCGCCGATGATGAGGGCGGAAACAAGGTTTTTGTGGTTGAACATGATGAATCTCCTTTGCAGATTAAGTGGCTACGGAGAGAATGTAAGCTTTCAACCTTAAACCAAGCTGAACGAAAGCCGACATGCAGACGATCGCTTTGAAGAAGCTGGACGACGCAAGCTATGAAGTCGCGGTAAGCGGCAGCAGCCCGACCACGCATACGGTCACGGTGACGCCGGACTATGCCGAGAAGCTGACGGCGGGACGCATAACAGTCGAGGAACTGGTGCGGCGTTCCTTCGACTTCCTGCTCGAGCGTGAGCCGAATACCAGCATTCTGCGGCGATTCGACCTCAGCGTCATTGCACGCTATTTCCCCGAATACGAGCGTGCGATCGGGCAAGCCATCAAGTAACAGCCTGCGCGATAAGGATGCTTTGTTCGCAGCTTTGTCCGGATCGGCCTTTCGCAGCAGCTGTCGCCTGCACGGCAAGGAACTGGCGTATTTGCGGGAAAAGGGCTTGCCCGCAGTATTGCAGCATGCGCGGGATTTCATTGACCAGCGCTTGGCGCCGGCAATGCCGGCCAACGACGGCAAGCAGACGCCGTTTCGCGGTCACCCGGTGTTCGTGGCACAACATGCGACGGCGTGCTGCTGCCGCGGTTGCCTCGCCAAATGGCATGGCATTGAAGCGGGTCGGATGCTGAATGCGGACGAGCAGGCCTATATCGTTGCCGTGCTCGAGCGTTGGATGCATGCACAACTCGCGAAACAGGAGTGATATGAATCAGGATTACGTCCATCCAGGCCCCGCTCGCGCCGAAGTCGACGCACTGCGCGGTCCGGTCGTGCTCGAATTCGGTACCGGCTGGTGCGGATATTGCCGTGCCGCGCAGCCTCTTATTGCAGCCGCCTTCAACGATCATGCGGGTGTACGCCACCTCAAGATTGAAGACGGCAAGGGCCGGCCGTTAGGGCGTTCGTT
The DNA here is from genome assembly GCA_966238525.1 of uncultured Methylophilaceae bacterium. GTDB lineage: Bacteria > Pseudomonadota > Gammaproteobacteria > Burkholderiales > Methylophilaceae > CBILOJ01. The sequence continues at coordinate 7,529 of CBILOJ010000062.1, forward strand.
CCGGGTGAGGTTATGGCCGACGCTGGTATTTTTACAGGATGGCCAGGAAGTTGCGCGGCTGGTGCGGCCTGGGAGCGTGGATGCAATCGCGCAAGCCTTGGCTTCGATCGACGGCGCAGCAAATTGAACATTAGCCAGGGCGTTTCACATGAAAATCATCACGATTTCTGCGGCAGTATCCTGACAAAAGCCAGGCACTGCCATAAAATATCAGCTGCGGCATTCGCTGTTTCTTCAGAATCTGGTTGTATCAGCACCGCTTGAAACCTACATCGGGGTGTAGCTTAGCCTGGTAGAGCGCCACGTTCGGGACGTGGAGGCCGGAGGTTCGAATCCTCTCACCCCGACCATCTTCCCTGACATTAGAATTGCAGCGTCCGACTCAATGCCCAGGTCGAGCGCTCCACCCAGTTGTGCAGCAGCGTGCCTTCCGTGTTCAGTGCCCAGATCGCGGTACCGGTGAAACTAATGGGACTTTGATCTTTCACGCTGCCGAGCAAGCCATTGTTCTTGCCCGTCACTTTCCAGCGCGAGGCTACGCGCGTGCCTTCTTCGTTCTGGAAGGTTTCGATGACTTTGAAGTCGAAATCGTTGATCTTTTCGAAGAAACCGGCGACCCATTCCTTGAATTTTTCGCGTGATTGAATTTCAATGCCGTCGCTGTGATGATGAAGTCCCCCACCACAAACCGGTCTATGGCTTCCGCATTCCGGCTTTGCCACACGCACTTCCAGAAGTCTTCACAATACTCACGGCATCGATTTTTGCCATCGCTCTTCTCCTTGGTTCAATGCACCGACAATACCTTTATGCGCTCAGGATGCAAATCGGTCAGGATGGATTGCGGTTTGATTCTGCAGCTGATTTGGCGCTCGCATTTTCATCGCTCCAGCCGCCGCCGAGCGCGCGTATCAGCTGCATGCTGGCCTGCAATGTGCGCGTGTCCAGATCGAGCAGCTCGCGCTGCGAATCGAGGTATACCGTCTGCGATGCCGTTACTTCGAGGTAGCTTGCTGCGCCCTGCTCGTAACGTACTGTGGCGAAGTCCTGCGACTCTTTGGCTGCATCTGTCGCCGCGCGTTGCGACTGCAGCGCGTTGTCGTAGTGATTAAGCAGCGCCAGATTGTCTTCGACTTGCTGGAAAGCACGGATGACGATACCTCGGTACTGCGCACCCATTTGGTCAAGCGCGGCTTGCGTTTGCGCCACTTGCGCCTTGCGCCGGCCACCGTCGAACAGATCGAGCGCCAAGGCCGGCCCCACGGCCCAGAACAGACTGGGCGCTGCGATCAAGTCGCCAAGCGCAGCGCTTTCGTAACCCAGCACACCGCTCAGGTTCAGGCGCGGGAAGTAAGCCGACTTGGCGACGCCGATGTCTGCGTTGGCGGCGATGATACGGCGTTGCGCTGCGGCAATGTCGGGGCGGCGCTGCAGCAACTCGGACGGCATGCCCACAGGAATCGCCGGCAGGGCAATGGCTGCTGTGCTCGGTACGATGCTGAACTCCGATACCGAAGCCCCAACCAGCGCGCCTATGGCATGTTCCGCCAGCGCGCGCCGTGCCCGTGCCTGCGCCACCTGCGATTGTGCACTCTCGAACTGCGTTCTGGCGCGGGCAACGTCAAGGCCGGGCGCCAGCCCGCCGTCATGACGCGCGATGGTCAGGTCCAGCGTCTTGCGGTAAGCGGCGACGGTATCCTGCAGCAGGGCGATTTCACGGTCCAGGCCGCGCAAGGTGATGTATTGCTGTGCCAGTTCCGCCTGCAGGCTAAGCCGCGTCGATTCCAGATTAGCCTGCTCCGCTTCGGCGCTTGCCTTGCCGGAAGTGACGAGGTTGCGTACGCGGCCCCAGAGGTCGACTTCGTAATCGGCCTGCACGCCGATGATGTAATCGCTGTAATGATTTGAAGTATTCGCGCCGCGCAAAGGCCGATTCAGGGAGTCACGATTGCGATCGGCGCTGGCATTCGCGCTCACGCTCGGGAACAGGCCGGAACGCAATTGGCTGGCATAGGCTTCGGCCTGCGCATAATTCGCCAACGCGGCGGCAAGATCCGGATTGTTGGCGATCAGCTGCTGCTCGAGCGCATCGAGTCCGGGATCGCGATAAAGCGTCCACCAGGCACCGCGCGGTAGCTGGTCGGCGGGCTGTGCCGCGGCCCAGGGGGCGATTTCCTTGTATTGCGGCGCCACGGGCACTTGCGGCATTTCGAGTGGCGGTGCCATCGAACAGGCGCTGAGCAGCGCGGCGATGGCCAGCGTGATTTTCTGCATAGTCATCCTCAACTCTTGGCGCTCTTTTCGGACGGCTT